>CAZIMB010000001.1:0-99089 GCA_964540275.1 uncultured Nitrospirota bacterium
TCCTTGAGGATTATACCCTATTTTGAATTTACAGAAAATATGTTACAACATCGATTTTTCATACAACGGATTTACTATAAATGTGAAACTATTACTTAAGCCAAGGCAAGGAATAGCAAATGTTTTACAAAATTACAGACAGTACTGGTTTGACAACTCTAGTGATTTTGCGGAAAAAATTAAAACTTACTTATTTTGAGCAGACTAAAACAGGCAATATTTGGGAATACATCTATTTAAGAATTGAATGAAGAAAAAATCAAATTTTTAGTTGATTTAATCAAAAATATAATAGAAATTATAAAAGGAGAGACTAAGGTAGTTGATTTCTGGGAGAGCTATTCGAAGCAGAAAAGATTAAAGTCCTATATAATTTCTCATCTCTTGAAGTCTCCTTTGCCCCCTCCAAAATACAATAAAGATCAATTTGTAGTTGGTGAAAGTCCTACACCATATTACACTGATAAAAGAAGATTATTGTTTGAAAGAAGAAATGAGATAGCCCAAAGGTTGATGGAACTTTCTTATCATATATATGGGAAGTGATTAATGGACATAAAGATTGAAAGAATAATACGGACAAAAAGAAAAACCATAACTCTTCAGATTACTGATGATGCTACCCTTATAGTAAGAGCACCTTTTAAGGCAACTGATGAGTCAATAATGCATGTTGTTTATAAACACAGTAATTGGATTAGACAGAAGAAAAAGGAAATAGAATCAAGGGATCCAAAGTATGCTCCTAAGGAGTTTGTAAGCGGTGAGGGTTTTCTTTTTCTTGGGCGATATTACAAATTAGAAGTTGTAGATAACCAAGAAAAGCCATTGATATTTGATAATAAATTTTACCTATCAAAGAGTGCATTACCCATAGCAAAAGATGTATTTGTTGACTGGTATAGGAATATAGCAAGGGAAAAATTTTTGGAGAGGGTTCAGTGGTATGCTCGCAATAGCGGTTACAAATACAATAGAGTTTGCATTACAGATGCAAAAAGAAGATGGGGCTCATGCACCCATAGGGGAAATTTAAATTTTTCATGGCGTCTAATAATGGCTCCTTTGCCTGTGATAGATTATGTTATTGTCCATGAACTTGCACATCTTGAAGAGAAAAATCATTCAAAATCATTTTGGAACAGGGTAAAGATTTTGATGCCCGATTTTGAGAAACATAAAGATTGGCTAAAGAAGAATGGCTATCTTTTGAGACTATAGTATAAAATTAATCACCTTCCAACACTAATTATGATTATGGATATAAAAGATATAAATGAAATTACTTAAGAGATTATATGATTGGGTTTTGCATTGGGCAAATACTCCATACGGAACACCTGCATTGTTTCTAATAGCTTTTGCAGAGTCTTCATTTTTCCCTGTTCCCCCTGATATACTTTTAATAGCCCTTTGTCTTTCGATACCTAAAAGGGCTTTTAGATACGCATTAGTTTGCACTATTGGGTCGGTACTTGGAGGAGCCTTTGGATACCTTTTAGGTTGGCATTTTTGGGATATTGCAAAGGGCATAATATTTAATTATATTGCCCCTGAAGGTTTCGAGACAGTTAGAGGTTATTTTATACAGTACGAGGCATGGGCAGTAGGCATCGCTGGTTTCACACCTATTCCTTATAAGGTCTTTACCATAGCAGCAGGATTCTTCAGGGCAGATTTTGTTGTTTTTATTATTGCATCTATTTTAAGTAGAGGTGCAAGGTTTTTTATTGTTGCTGCATTGCTATATAAATTTGGACCTCCTATACGAACCTTTATTGATAGGTATTTTAATCTGCTTACAATTGTTTTTATGGCTTTACTTATAGGAGGTTTTATACTTATAAGGTATGTTTTATGATATTGTAAAATATGGATTCGTGTCCTATTTGCAAACTACCATTAAATGAATGTACCTGTTGTCCTGAATGAGGCCATGTATGCCCCTTGGATTTAGGGGAGCCATACTGTCCTGTGTGTAAGCCAGACCCTAATGATATAATTAAGATAACAATTGAAGGGATTAAGAAAATTAAGAGTTTAGGAGGTAAATAAATGGCTGATGAGCATTCCTTTGACATTATATGCGAGGTTAACATGCAAGAGGTTACAAATTCTATAAATCAGGCAATGAAGGAGATTGGACAGAGGTTTGACTTTAAGGGTAGCAAGAGCAATATTGAGCTTGATAAAGGGAAGGGGACTATTACATTGATTTCTGATGATGAGATTAAGCTTAAAAGTGTTATAGATATTTTGCAGTCAAAATTAGTAAAAAGGGGCATTTCATTAAAGGCTTTAAATTATGGCAAGGTTGAACAGGCATCAGGAAATACAGTAAGACAGGTAATAACTATCCAACAAGGAATTCCTCAGGATAAGGCAAAGGAGATAATCAAGTTTATAAAGGATACAAAGCTAAAGGTAAGTGCAGAGATACAAAAGGATCAGGTACGTGTAAGAGGGAAAAAGATAGACGACCTTCAGGCAATTATCTCAAAGCTTAAGGAAAAAGACTTCGGGATTCATATACAGTTTGCTAATTATAGATGAGATTAAGACAAATCCTTGATAAATTTTATAATGAATACAACTTTAAAGAACATATTCTTCACGATCCTATAGAAATTCCTCATCAGTATGAAAGAGTAGAAGATATTGAAGTATCTGGTTTTATAGCGTCATGCTTTGCATACGGTAGGGTTGATCTCTTCAAACCAGTTATAAAAAAGATACTTTTTATAATGGGTAGAAGCCCTTATGAATTTCTATTAAACTTTAATATAGACAGACATAGTCATTTATTTTCTGACATTAAATATAGGTTTAATAAAAATGAGGATATTATTTGTCTTTTGTATGTTATAAGCGCTGTAATTAGAAAATATGGTCGCATTGAATCCCTGTTTAAAGAGTATTACAAAGAAGGTGATTCTGATATAGGTAATGGTTTATCCGGATTTGTTAATGCTATTATTACAATGGACTTTTTACCTTTTAAGGATAAATCATTTCTATCTTCTTCTCTCTGTAGAAAAGCAGGCAAGGGCTTTCTACAGTTTTTCCCTTCCCCTCAAAAAGGTAGCGCTTGTAAGAGGATGAACATGTTTTTAAGATGGATGATAAGAGACAGGGATATTGATTTTGGTATATGGAAGGGGATACCTAAGAATAAACTAATAATACCCCTTGATACCCATATATCTCGGATATCAAGATGCCTTGGTTTTACAAAAAGGGCATCAAATGACTGGAAAACAGCAGTTGAGATAACAGAGGCATTAAAAAAAATTGACAACGAAGATCCACTTAAATATGACTTTGCATTATGCCATCATGGGATATCAAGGGTATGCAATAAAATGAAATGCAGCGATTGTGTTTTAAAATGAAATTTTAGCATTTACATTTATACTTATTTAGGTCTATAATTGTAACAGCTTTTGAAAGTTGAGGGTTCCCTGATATTTTTAAAAGCTAAAAAACCAATAAAAAGGAGAACATAGTATGAGCAAAAAGATTTATGTAGGAAACATTTCATTTAAGGCAAATGAGAATGACATCAGGGAACTCTTTTCCCAATTCGGAGAGATAGAGTCTATCAATATGATAACTGATGCAATGACTGGCAAGCCTAAGGGTTTTGGATTTGTTGAGATGGCAACTGAAGAAAGCGCAAAAAAGGCTATCTCTACACTTAATGGTTCACTATTTATGGATAGAACCCTTTCTGTTGCAGAGGCAAAACCTCAGCAATCAAGAGAAAAACGTAGAACCGATGGATTTAAGAAGAGAAGAGGTGGCTTTGGTGGAGAAAGGGGACATTCTGGCAGGAGATAGTATAGGAATAAATTTTTTTGGATTTTCATATTAAGATGATAAGGTGGCTGAAATGGTTCAAGACTATGAACTCACTGAAGCCTTTTCGTAAGTTTATGTCCCTTCCATAGCATATAAATAGCAGGTATAATAACAAGTGTGAGTATTGTTGAAGTTACCATTCCTCCGACCATTGGGGCAGCGATTCTCTTGCCTACATCTGCTCCAGGGCCTTCAGCCCACATAAGAGGAAGAAGACCTACAATTGTTGTCAATACTGTCATTATCTTTGGTCTTACCCTTTGTACAGCCCCTTCTATTATTGCATTGTAGAGATCTTTTATTGTGATCATCTGCCCATCTAAGACCCTTTTATTATATGCCTCATCAAGATATACAATCATGACAACTCCTGTCTCAGCAGCAACACCTGCAAGTGCTATTATGCCCACCCAAACCGCAATTGACATATTGTATCCAAGATAGTAAAGCAACAGAAAGCTTCCAACCAGTGAGAATGGCACAGATAGCATTACTATCAATGATTCTGTGACAGATTTGAAATTTAGGTAGAGAAGTATGAATATAAGGGAAATTGTAAGGGGAATAACTATCTTTAGCTTTTCTTTGACCCTTTGCATATATTCATACTGTCCGCTCCATGTAAGACTGTAACCAGGGGGTAGATTTACCTTTGTCTGAACTACCTTTTTAGCCTCTTCAACATAGCTTCCAATGTCCCTGCCGCTAATATCAACATATACATATGCAACTAAAAAGCCGTTTTCATTTTTAATAGATGCTGGACCTGGCTTTAGCCTTATATCAACAAGTTGACCTAAGGGAATCTGGGTAATTTGATTTGTAAAGCTTGTTTTTTGTATTTCAGATCCCTGCATTGGCTGTGTCTTTTGAGCCATCATTACAGGCACGAGGATTCTTTTTAATCTCTCAATATCTGTCCTTAATTCTCTCGGATAACGAATACTTATTGGGTATCGCTCCCTTCCCTCAATGGTTGTTGTTACCATCATGCCGCCTATTGCTGTTTCTAATATATCATTTATATCTTCAATATTAAACCCGTATCGTGCTATCTCATTTCTCTTTATATCAAAATCAATATAATAACCGCCTCCAGCTCTTTCTGCAAAAACACTCCTTGTGCCTTTTACATCTGCAAGGGCCTTTTCTATCTGCATACCAATATTTTCTATTTCCTCAAGTCTTGGTCCAAAGATCTTTATGCCAACAGGTGTCCTTATCCCTGTAGCAAGCATATCTATCCTTGCCTTTATAGGCATTGTCCATGCATTAGCCCATCCTGGGACTTCCATTGCAGTGTTCATTTCATCTATGAGGCTACTCCATGTGACCCCTCTTCTCCATTTATCTTCTGGCTTTAGCATAACAACTGTCTCTGCCATTTCAAGTGGAGCAGGGTCTGTTGCTGTCTCAGCCTTGCCTACCTTTCCGTATACCCTCTCTACCTCTGGAAACTGCTTTATTATTTTATTCTGTATCTGGAGGCTTTTAGTTGCCTCCTGAGCTGATATACCAGGAAAGGTTGTTGGCATAAAGAATATAGTCCCCTCATTTAATTCAGGCATAAACTCTGATCCTAATTTTTTATATATAAAAAAGGTTGCCGTAATTGATGCTATAGCAAAAATTATAATAAGCCATTTAAGCTTTAGAGAAATCCTTACAATTGGTTCGTATATAAAGATAAGAAATCTGCTTATGGGGTTTTTTGACTCGTGCAAAATCCTTCCTTTTATCAGCATTACCATGAGTGCTGGTGCAAGGGTAATAGAAAGAAGGGATGCAAAAAACATAGCAAATGTCTTTGTAAAGGCAAGGGGTTTAAAAAGCCTTCCTTCCTGAGCCTCTAAAGTAAATACAGGCATAAAGGATACCGTAATTATCAGCAGAGAGAAAAATAAGGGCTTTCCAACCTGTTTTGCGGCATTTATAATCACCTCTATCCTGTCTTTTTCAGGATTATGCTCTAACTGTTTGTGAGCGTTTTCTACCATAACAATAGAGGCATCAACCATAGCTCCTATGGCTATGGCAATGCCTGCAAGAGACATGATATTTGATGAAATACCAAGAAGGTTCATAAGTATAAATGACATTATTACTGCTATTGGTAGGGTAATGATTACAACAAATGATGACCTTATATGAAAGAGAAAGATAATAGTAACCAATAATACAATAACGATTTCCTCTATTAACTTATCCCTGAGCAGGGCGATTGCCCTATATATAAGGCCTGATCTATCATATGTTGTAACTATCTCTACACCTTTTGGAAGAGATGGGGTGATTTCATGAATCCTTTCTTTAACTCTTTTTATTACCTCAAGTGCATTTTGTCCATAACGCATAACAACAATGCCTCCAACAGCCTCACCTTCTCCGTCAAGCTCTCCGATACCCCTTCTCATTGCCGGGACTATTGATACCTTTGCAACGTCTTTTATATATATAGGAGTGCCATTGTTATCAGTTGTTAATACGATATCTTCTATATCCTTTTTTGTCTTTATATAACCCTTACCCCTAACCATAAATTCCCTTCCGCCGAACTCTATGGATCTGCCACCTACATCTCTGTTGCCCCTTCTTATTGCATTTACAACTGTCATCAATGATATATTATAGGAAGAGAGTTTTATAGGGTCTGTAATTATCTGATATTCCTTTACAAATCCTCCAATAGGTGCAACCTCTGCAACACCTTCTACAGATTCTAAGGCATACCTAAGAAACCAATCTTGAATACTTCTTAATTCTGAAAGGTCATATCTTCCAGACTTATCAACAATTGCATATTGATAAACCCATCCTACACCTGTAGCGTCTGGACCTAATGTAGGGGTAACACCTTGAGGAATAGAGCCTGCTATCCTGCTTAAATATTCCAATACCCTACTCCTTGCCCAGTATATATCTGTACCATCTTCAAATATTACATAAACAAATGAATAGCCAAAATATGAGTAACCCCTGGTTACTTTAACACCAGGGGCAGCAAGAAGTGCAGATGCTATAGGATAGGTAATCTGATCCTCTACAAGGTCTGGGCTTCTGCCAGGCCATTCAGTATAAATTATTACCTGGGTGTCGCTCAGATCTGGAATTGCATCAAGGGGTATTTTTAGTATAGACCAAATACCCCATGCAGTAAGCAGGGCTACTGCTAAAAATACTATAAACCTATTTCTGGCACTATATTCGATAATTTTTTCTATCATTTTTGGTAATAACGATTGTAGTGTTTATGTTTACCCTATTTTGAAAATAGGGATTAGAACTATGAATGCTAATGGATGTGTAATGGTTTTATACCCCTTAATTGTGCCTCTGAATCAATTAGGAAGTTAGCTGATGAGGCTACTTTTTCCCCCTCCTTGAGACCTTTTATGACCTCTACCATTCCATCAGCCCTTAAACCAGTAATTACCTGTCTTGGTTCAAAATAACCATTACCCTTATCTACATAAACTATCTGTCTTATACCTGTATCAATAATAGCATCCTCTGAAATAACGAGTCTCTTCCCAAGATCAAGCTTGATTTCAACATTTGTATACATCTGGGGCTTAAAGTGACCTTCTATGTTAGGTAAGGAGAATCTCACCTTTGCTGTCCTTGTATCTGGAGAGATAGCAGGATACACATAATCAATAGTTGATGAAAATACCTTTCCGGGGAAATAACTAAGACTTATTTTTGCACTTTGCCCTACCTTTATCATAGGAAGGTCAAATTCATAAATATCAGCTATTACCCAGAGACTTGAAAGGTCAGCAACATCAAAGAGCTTTTCTCCAGGCATCACGCGCATACCCTTTAATGCCATCCTCTGGATAACATAACCATTTACAGGACTGTATATTATAAGGTTTCTTATTGGCTGTCTTGTTTCCTCAATTTTTTTAATCTGCTCTTCTGTTATATCCCATAGACTTAATCTCTCTTTTGCAGCATTTATAATTGACTCAGCATCTTTTGCAAGCATCTTATCTAATTCTGTTTTATCTGTCCCTTTCCCCTTATTTATTGCTTCACCCCATTTAATAAGATTTATAAATTCTAACTGGGTTGCATAAAGCTCGGGACTATAGATTTCTGCTAAGGGATCACCAATTTTTATGTATTTGCCTGTATAATCAACATACAGCTTTTCTATCCAACCCTCAAATTTGGTATTTATTGTATAAAGTCTTCTCTCGTCATATTCAATCCTTCCTATTGTATAGATACTCTTCTGAAGTGATTTAACACCAGCTATCTCTGTTTTAACACCTATTAACTGCTGTTTTTCTGGGGATATCTCTATCATGGGTACATCTTCTTCAGCCTCAGAAGAATCTTGAGAAATATTAGTCTCTTCCTGATGGGATAATGAATGAGGCTGAACACTATTATTTTTGTTACCTTTAAAGATCCCCTTTAAAGATGGAAATGAAAAATACATTAAAAGTAATGTTATTGATAACAAAATAGAAAGAAATAGGAATGTTTTTTTCTTCTTATCCATTTTTACTCCATGATTTGCTGAATTCCTGTTAATGACTCAATCCTTGCTATTGCCTTTTCCCTTTCAACATACTGAATCCAATAAAGATTCTCAAATTCAATAAATGATTTTAATCTTGATATGACAGTGATCGCCTCAACCCTTCCAATTACATATCCTGCAAGGGCTGACTCAAAGTCCTGATAAGACTTAGGAATTAAGATATTCTTATATAAATCCATTAGGTTTTCTGCTGTCTTAATCATTGAATAATTATCCCTGATATTTGATGCAACCATTAATCTTATTGCATCAAGCTCATATCTTGCCTCTGATAAAGAGGCCTCTGCCTCATTTATAGCCTGTCTCTGTTTTGTCTTATAAAAGATGGGGATATTAACAGAAGTTGTAATACCCCACATATCTGGTTCAAATTTATTTCTAACAGAATAGCTTCCAGTTATTGTAAAATCAGGATAATACTCTCTTTTGGCCATCTGAACATTTACCTCTGCAACTGCTATCATCTTTTCTCTTGTCTTAATATCTGGTGAGTTCATATATGCAGTTTTTATTAATTCATCAACAGTAAATGGATATGGTTTATATAAAATTTCAGCAGGTCTGCCGAGAGGTAAATTAACATCTCTGCCTATTATAGAGTTTAACATTGCCTCAATGGATTGTATTTTCTGTTTAATCATCTCCTCTCTTTCAATTAGCATATATTTTTCTGTCTGAGCCATAATTACCTCTTGCTGTAATCCCATTCCTGAAGCGTATCTTGCAAGAACTGCATCCTCAATCCTTAAAAAGAGATTAGTCCTATTTTTTATGAAATCAAGATTTTTGTATGCAAGATAAAGGTCATAATAGAGTTCCTTAACCCTTGATATGGTTCTTAATCGTATTGATTCAGTCAATGCCTCTTGGGTTTCAGCATCAAATAAAGCCATCTCTTTCTTTAGAGCTAATTTCCCAGGAAATGGAAACATCTGGGTTAGGGAAAACATCCATTGTGAATCAGGTGCCATCTCATTCCCAAATGTATATAGATCCCTTGTTCCTTCGTTTTGATAACCGAACATAAACATTGGATCTGGAAGGCTTTTTGCTTGCGGTATCCTAAATCTTAATGCATTTGTTCTTGACTCAGAGGCACGGATTTCCGGATTATTTTTTAACGCCTCATCAATTAGAAATTTGAGTTTTAATTCTTCAGCGTAGGTATTATTAATATGAAACTGTAAAAGAATTATTGCAATAAGAAAGGAATAACACAATGCTCTAATCAGTTTTTTATAACTGATAGTGCTTAACAGTAAACGCATTGATTATTTTATCTTGCGTCTATGCTGAATTTGGTTGTTGTAGTTTTACCGCCTCTCGTTATCTTTATTGCAATATTCCATGGTCCAGCCATTGAGAGGTTCATGCTTGCCCTATATTCATTGCCTTTTAATTCTGCGTCAGTCTTATAATTCATCGGAGGCATCCCTGGCATTGCAGGCATAGAATATTCAACCTCTACCTTTGCATCAGTAACATAATTTTTTGTAGCGTCTTTGATCTCTATTTCTATTCTGTTTATTCCAACGATTGGTGGGTTCTTGTCAATCTTAATCTCAACCTCATATTCACCAGCTTTTTTCTTTACCTTATAATCCTTTGCATAGCTTATCCCAAAAAGTAAAAAGAAGAATAATGTAAAAAAAACGAATTTCTTCATCCTAAACCTCCCCTTATTTTTATTTAATCAAATTATCTTTGAATTATGGTGAGAAAGTCAAGCGTTTATAGGTTTATTATCCTCTTTTATCTCACTCCTTATCTGTTTTAGAACGAATTCCCTGATTACCTTGTGTGGAGGCATATCTATAAGGTACTTCCCATTATCCATCACTGGTATGAGGAGATCCTCAAAGGAGCCACCACATTCACAATTTAAATCAGGAAGAAATGCCTTAAGTACCTGTTCATTATTAGGGACTATCTTTCTTTTATTGCAGGAAGTACATTTTAATAACCTTTTACTGCCGGACCATTTGCCCCTCTTTGAGAGAGGCCTTTGTTGTAATTCCGTAATATCCATTGCAAAATCTATAACAGGCGCATTACTTATAGATGTGCCAATTCCATAACCATCTACAATTGGATTGAGAATAGGAATGTCTTCCTCCTTTATCCCACCGCTTACATAAAACTTTACATGCCTATATCCCCTTATGTCTAACTCCCATCTACACTCTTCAAGTATCCTATAAAAATTACCTCTTCTTGAACCTGGTGTGTCAAATCTCACAGCAAAAAGCCTTTCACCCATAGCCTCAGCTACATTTATACACTCAAATTTTTCATCTAAAAAGGTATCAATTAAAGCTACCCTCTTAAATTTAGGCTCTAAAACATCATCATATGCCTTGATTGCTTCAACAGTAGAGCCTATGCAAATTATTAATGCATGGGGCATAGTACCAATAGGGTCTTCACCAATAATCTCACCAGATTTTACAACTGCTACACCATCACATCCACCTATATATGCATTTCTTTCTATCATAGGTGCAAGGACAGGATGCATCCTCCTTGCCCCAAAACTTATTATAGGTATGTCCCCAGCAAGTTTCTTAAACCTTGCTGCCTTTGTTGCTATACCAGAGGCCTGACATATGAGCCCTAAAATAGCTGTCTCATAAACACAGAAATCCTGATACCTACCTTCTATCTCCATAACAGGTTCATAGGGATAAAAGATAGTACCCTCTCTTACTGCCCTTACCTTAACAGGTAAATTCCTTAAAAGATATAATGCCTCATCAAGTCCAGCAAATACTGCCCATTTATAATTGTCTGGAAGACTTTTTGCTATAAATTCTGCCTTAACAACAGGATTAATCCCCTTTGCCTTTAATATTTTTAAGGTTCTTTGAAAATATACATCCGTGATTTTTCCATTTAATATATCATCATGATTAGCTGTATGAAACATAAAACACCCCCTAAAATATTAAAAAGTTTTTTGAGAAACTAAAGATTATAAATATTTCATAATTCAGTTTGCCACCGATGGTGATAACAAAAACAAGATAATATTATTTCAAATATAAGGCTTTAGAGCCATACCTGATTAGCTAATTTAAATGTTTCTTTACTGATTGTGATTCAATCTGTTTAACATATATAACTATTTTATCAGTTATAATATATAAATGGATCTTTTTAATAATAATATACCTCAAAAAACTAATTATGTCCCTCTTGCTTACCGTATGTGCCCTCGCACATTAGATGAATACGTTGGGCAAAGGCATATACTTGGCGAAGGAAAGCTTTTAAGAAGGGCAATTGAGTCAGACAAGATTACCTCACTGGTTTTATATGGTCCTCCAGGTACAGGAAAAACAGCCCTCGCAAGGGTAATTGCTGCAAAGACAAATGCCTATTTTGAGTGGCTAAATGCAGCTACAGCAGGCCTTGATGATTTAAGAAAGGTTATTCAAGGTGCCAAGACAAGAAGGGCTAAAGGTATTCGCACAATTCTATTCCTTGATGAAATCCATAGGTTTAATAAACTTCAGCAGGATGCACTCCTTCCAGATGTTGAAGAGGGTAACATAATATTAATTTCAGCAACTGTAGAAAATCCCTTCTTTTATATTAACTCAGCCCTGCTTTCAAGGAGCCATGTATTTGAATTAAAACCTTTTTCAGAAGAGGAGATAATAACCATTCTTAACAATGCGATCAAGGATAGGGAGAGAGGTTTTGGTAATTTAGTTATCTCTATTGATCAGGATGCTCTGAGACATATAGCAAGGATGTCAGATGGAGATGCGAGAAAGGCATTATCAGCATTAGAAATTGCTGTTATTACAACACCACCAGATGAAAATAACTCAATAAATATAAATCTACAAATAGCTGAAGAATCTATACAAAAAAAGTTTATTGTATATGATAAAAAGGGTGATCAACACTATGACACAATATCTGCCTTCATCAAGAGTATGAGGGGCTCTGACCCTGATGCAGCTATTTATTATCTAGCCAAGATGTTATATGCTGGTGAAGATCCAAGATTTATAGCAAGAAGAATTGTTATATGTGCATCAGAAGATGTAGGAAATGCTGATCCGATGGCGCTTGTGATTGCCACATCAGCATTAAGGGCAGTAGAATTTATTGGTATGCCAGAGGCAAGGATACCCCTTGCACAAGCAACTATCTATATTGCAAAGGCACCAAAAAGCAATGCCTGCTATAGGGCTATTGAGGCAGCAATGGAGGATATTAAGAATGAACATACCTTGGAAGTTCCTGACCATTTAAAGGATACCCATTATAAAGGTGCTAAAAAATTAGGACACGGAAAGGATTATAAATATCCACACGACTACGGAGGTTATGTAGAGCAGGAATATATACTTAAAAAGAAGAGGTATTATAATCCTTAAGAAAATTCAGTACTCTTAATTAGTTTGACACCCAAAACATTCTTCATTATTCGTAATCCTGCATCGTGATCTTCCTTTGATAACCCAGCAACAGCATCCTCTATAACAGTTACCCTATATCCCCTTAATACAGCATCAGAGGCAGTAAACATAATGCATATGTGAGTAACGCATCCAGTAAGATAAAGGGTTTCAATATTAAGATCTTTTAATATCTCATTCAGTTTTGTATTATAGAAACCCGAATAGGTAGTCTTTTCTACTATTATATCTTCAGGCCCTGGCTTTAATTCATCAATAATTTGGCCGCCCTTTGTACCTTTCACAGCATGTGCAGGCCATTTAAAGCGGGAGAATTCCTCATCAGCTTGGTCATGGGCATCGCAAACATATATAATGGGAAGACCTTTTTTTCTTGCAACATCAATTGATCTTTTAATAGAAGGGATGATCTTCCGCGTATCAGGCACCTCAAGGGGTGCGCCTTCAAGAACAAAATCATTAAGCATATCTATAATTAAAAGGGACTCTTTTGGCATAGATTATACTCCTATATTTTCGTATTCAAAGGTATCTATTTCATTTATGTACTTATAGTTTAATTATATACTATCTATTGACTCTGTTTCATCCTAAGGTAGATAAGGACAATCGTGCCAACCATAAAAAGAATACCTCCGATGAGCGCCCATACAGCGCCTGGTTCTCTACTTATCTCAAGAAGTACTGCTTTAAATGGATATGCCTGAAGGTCTTTTACATTAACACCAAATCCATCTTTTAAAAATGGCTTGTTAGCAATAATTTTTCCGCTCATTAAAATACTATCTTTATGATATTCTACATCTACAGCCCAGTCTGTTATATATCCCATTCTGTCAATTGATATATTAATATTTTTTACAGCTATTAATGCGCCATTCGGCATTTTCAATAATGCCCCTTCATCTGCAGCAACATAGGTTTTAAAACTAGCTAAAGAACTTAACAAATGTGCTAAAAGTATAAATAAAAATCCTATATGTATTATCTGTGGGGATATTAAAAATAACCATTGGGTGGCCTTTCTTTTTTTTATTAGGGATTCAATACTACAAAAAAGGGTATTAAGGGTCAGTAAAATGAGAAGACCAATTGATCCCCATAACCACCATGTTACTGACAGTGGCTGTTCAACCATCCATTGAAATAGAGGAACAGAGTTAATGGTCTGAAACTCCTTCTTTGCTGGCATTATGAATGCGCCAGCAAAAAGAAAGACAATGAATACCCATAAAATCCATATAGATGTTTTTAGAGAGAGAAAAAAGTCTAAAATCTTTTTTAACATCCTTTTGCTAAAACCTCATTAATATACTTTTAAGTCTAAAAGGTATGTGAGCTTTTCATAAGAAGGCTCACCCCAAGATATGTAAATAGTGTTACCCCGAAACCAATCATGCCGAGTATAGCTGATGGTTTTCCCATCCAATCCTGTCTGAATCTTGCGTGTAGATATAAGGTATAGAAAATCCAGAGTATTGTTGTCCATAACTCTTTAGGTGTCCATAACCAATAAGTTCCCCATGCAAGAAATGCCCATATGCCTCCAAAAACCATTGATAGGGAAAAAAAACAGTAGCCAAGAAAAATAACCTTATACTGCATGTTTTCTAATAAATTTTCCAGTTTCTGTAAATACAAGTATCCCAAGATTGTACCTAATCCAAAAAGTGCATATGAAAGAAATGCAAGGACAACATGAAGTTCAAACCATATTGTTTTAAGAACTGGTGGCAAAGGTGTATTATGCTGTTTAGAAATAAGGGCAAAAACTGTAAATGATGCTGCTAATATTGCTACACCTATAAAAAAATTGGATTGTTCCTTTAATCTGTTCCAAAAGGGGATAGAGAGTGCTACTATAGATGCAGAAAGAAATGTGAGTGTATCATGTGGACCAACAAGGGGGAGTCTTCCTAATTTAAGCCCCCTCCATAATAGATAAGTACTCTGAAGGGCAAGACCTATAAATAGAAATGACCTCTTCCATATACTAAATAAATAAAATGGAAATACACTAAATGCTAACCACACTTTTATACTTAGCCAAATACCCTTTTATAGATAAAGTCAATATTTCTAATATAATAATTCAGGTCAAAGATCTCTCTTAATTCAGATTCGGTTAAATATTTTTTTATCTCTTTATCGTCAAGTAATATATCCATAAAATTCCTCTTAAGCTTCCAGCTTTCCATCGCATTTTTTTGTACAATTTCATAGGCAACTTCACGGCTTAATCCCTTCTCTGTGAGTGCAAGCATTACCCTCTGGGAATTATAGAGTCCAAAACTTTTTTCTAAATTTTCCATCATCTTGTCAGGATATACACTCATATCCCTTATTATTGATTTTAATCTATTCAGCATATAATTCACTAATATTGTGCTATCTGGGATAATAACCCTTTCAACAGATGAATGGGAAATATCCCTTTCATGCCATAGGGCTATATTTTCTATTGCAGCTATGACATTTGAACGAACAATCCTTGCAAGCCCTGACAGATTTTCGCATCCAATAGGATTTCTCTTATGGGGCATAGCTGATGATCCCTTTTGTCCCAAGCTAAAGGGCTCTTCTGCCTCTAATACCTCTGTCCTTTGAAGATGTCTTATCTCAACAGCAATCTTCTCTATACAAGAGGATATTAATGCGAGTGTTGTCATATATTCAGCATGCCTATCTCTCTGAACAACCTGTGTTGCAACTGGCTCGGGCTTAAGACCGAGTTTGTTAGCTGTTATTTCCTCAACTTGTGGAGGAATGTTAGAAAATGTGCCAACAGCGCCAGATATTTTGCAAACGCTTATTACCTCTTTTGCCCTTTGCATCCTTTGTAGGCTTCTTTTAGCATCCTCATACCATAAAGCAAACTTCAGACCAAAGGTCATCGGTTCTGCATGTACACCATGACTTCTTCCTATACATATAGTGTCTTTATACTTGAATGCATGAGTCTTTAAAATATCCATTAATTCTTTGATATCATTGATTATTATATCTGCTGCATCCCTCATTAACATAGAAAGTGCTGTATCAACAATATCCGATGATGTAAGTCCCCTATGAATATACCTTGCTTCATCACCTACAAATTCAGAAACAGATGTCAAAAATGAGATAACATCATGTTTTACAGTCTTTTCTATCTCATCAATTCTGTTTATATCAAAATTTGCCTTTTCCTTTATAGTTTTTAATGCCTCAAATGGTATCTCTCCTAATTCAGCCCATGCCTCGCAAACAGCAATCTCTACTTCAAGCCACTTTTTGAATATGTTCTCTCTCTCCCATATTTTCCCCATTTGTGGAAGTGTATATCGAGAAATCATAGATCCTCCGTTTTTGATTTGTTTAATTTTAGCTTTTCCTGATATGATTTAAAAATTAAATAACCTTTTAATGATAACAGAGCCATTTGTGACTTTTCCAATTCCTAAGAGTCTCCCATCAGGATCTTTAAGTCTTATATAATGGCCTTGATAATCTCCTTCTGCTAATTTAAAGGGATTTCCATTTCTTGCCCTCTTTAGATTGTCTCCCTTTAATCTTACCTCAGGCAGGTGTCTTAATGCAGAATCTATTGTATGCAAGGCGCTTGTTTTATTGGGAAGTTCACTAATTTTTGAGGAATTTTCTATGGAAAAATCCCCTATCCTTGTACGTGTAAGCTCAACAATGTGGGCCCCTATTCCAAGGGCATTGCCGATATCATTGCATAGGGAGCGGATATAGGTGCCCTTGGAACACGAGACCTTCAAGGAAAGGAAAGGCATCTCTAAATTAATTATATCTATTGAATTTATGGTTATTATCCTTGGTTTTCTTTCTATTTCTATGCCTTTTCTAGCTAATTCATAAAGAGGCTTACCTGATGCCTTTATTGCAGAAAACATAGGAGGGACTTGCTCAATTGGTCCGATAAACCCCCTTATTATTTTTTTAATATCCTCTATGCCCAGGCTGATATTTGATATATCAACCTTTTTTATTATCCTGCCTTCAGAATCATATGTGTCGGTCGATTCACCGAGTTTTGCTGTCATGATGTATTCCTTATCCAAATCGGCAAGAAATCCTGTAATCTTTGTTGCCTCATTTAGACAGATTAAAATGACACCTGTAGCTATAGGATCAAGGGTACCAGCATGACCTGCTTTTTTGACCTTAAAAAATTTCTTTACTGATTGGACAGCATCATGTGAGGTAATCCCCTTTTCCTTATTGAAATTTACTATGATGTTCATAAAAGCTTTAGCCTTCCTAATCCCATTAGCTCAACAAAAATAATCAAGCTATGTTCAGTTGGTCTGCCATTGAAAGAGGGTTTCCTTGAATAGATCCCATTTAATGCCCAGCATTGCCTTTTGTAGGTAGCTGATATGTTTAAATCTCTTATTTCCTTGACCTTAGCATCATACCAAAGATTTGCATTTAATAACCATTGGGGAGAAAGGGATGTCTCTATTTCAGCTTTATAGAACATAAGTTTATTTTCTCTGTTATATCTTTCGCCTATGCTCATATTTGTTTTGTCACTAATCCTCAGACCTATTTCAGAATTAAAGGTTTCTAATCTTTTATTATCTATATCATATGATGTATCAAATCTGAAAAAAATTGGTTGTCTAATTAAGGATGCCTCTAATTTTATTGGAAGCAAACTGTCCTTTGATGCAATAAAATCATACGGCTGAGTCAGGCGTGCACTGACAGAAAAATCTTTAAATGTAAAAATATTTAGAAGTGATAATTGAGCTATAGAGGTATTATTGAAATTTTCTGTTGAATCAAAGACAGGAATGGATTTAGTTTTCGGTATGAATTTGTACTCTAAAGAGGGTTCAATTATATGTGTATATGGCTCTGATATTTTTAAAAATCTCATCTGTGCATTTGCCCTATATTCAAAGGTCTCCCTATGAATGGAGGATCCTACTGATGAATTTTGTAGATTATATGTAGTTTCTCTAAGAGAGAGGGATTGAAAAAACTGTATTTTATCGCCAAAGGAATAAGACAGGGTAGGGTTGATATCAAGTCTCTGTCCACGGGTCTCTTTTTCCCTATAAAAGTTAGTAATGCTTGATGACATTGTGAATGTGAAATATCCAATATTTAATGGATTTATAAAGTAACCAAACTCAGGTAGTCTTTGAGGTGGTTTTTTATCGTTATCTTTCAGATCTATCCAATATTGACCAATCAGATATAGTCTTGATTTTTCCAAATTAACAGATATTTCACCACTTGATTGGAGAAATCTCTGTATTCTTAAATCCTGTCTTGTTGCATATTCCCTATAATATTCCTCTTCATTTATATAATTGATCTCCAGATAGGTACCTATTTTTTTTGTAATATATTCATTAAATCCTTTTACTTCAAAAAAGTCTTTCTTTAGTTTCCTATCCCTTATATGGTAAATATACCAGTTTCCTTTGCTATTAAAATCAATGTATCTGAATTCAATACCCTTACCAATTCCCCTTTTGCTAAAATAGTCTAAATAAAATGTCGCATCCATATTGTCAACTATTGCCCAGAAAAAGGCAGGGCTGAATTGAAAACCCCTATCTGTGCTTAAACCAAAGGTCGGGAATAAAAATCCGGTCTCCCTTTCAGTCTTCTCAATAGGTATCCAGAGATAAGGGGAATATAATATAGGGAAGCCTTTTATTCTGTAGTGAACATCCCTGGCAGTCAATTTTCTACCAATGATAATATTTATGTCCTTACCACTAAAACACCAGTCAGGTTGTTCAGATTGTTCTGTATCGCATGTGGTAAATGTCGCTGCTGATGCATAATAGTGGTTTTCTGTAATTTTCTGAATATTTTCACCATTAATCCAGTAGTTCCCCTTTTTAAAAAATATAATTGCATTATGAAGTTTTCCAGTTTTTGTATCAAGGTTTACATCAGCCCTTTCTGTGGTTATTTTTGTATCAGGGTCTTCATAAACAACATTTCCTATTGCCTCTGCATCAGATGTACTTTGGTAAAATATGATCTTTTCAGCAGTTATTATTGCCTCATCCTTCTCTATTCTTACATTGCCTATGGCTATATATTTATCCTCATCCCTTATATATTCTAAATGGTCTGCAGTAATTGTGATTGACCAGACTGAGGTAGGAAATAAAATGATGATATACAGTATAAAATTCTTTATAACTTTTCTAATAAAGTCTCTTGTCAATCTCATATCTTTTCTCTTAATCTTCCTAAAATAGCTGTTTCACCTAATGCCTCCATTGCCTCACCAATTGTATAAAATGAACCAGTTATTAATATTAGTGGAGAGGTATATCTTTCCTTAATCTCAAATCCCTTTTCTAATGCCTCTTTTACAGAATCGGTTACAATAGAAGGATATCCAATTGAGAGGGCATATTCTGATAACTTTTTTGGGGAGGTAGCTCTATCATATTTAGGTGCAGTAAAAATAATATCAGATGCCAAGGGTAACAATGGTTTTAATATCTCTGGTATATCTTTATCTGACATAATTCCCAAAATAAGGATTAATTTATAATTTGACAGATATTTTTTTATGAATTCAGATATGGCTTTGGCAGCACCTGGATTATGTGCAGCATCAATCATAATAGGAGGATCATTGCTTATTAATTCAAGTCTTCCCCGCCAGATCGTGTTTGAAAGTCCCCTTTTTAGTTTTAAAATATGTTCTGAATTATTTATTTTTTTGGATATTTTATTAGTTGCAATATTTACAGTCTTTAGAGCAACACAGGCATTTTGAAGTTGGTATTCACCAGTTAGGGGAACAAAAAGGTTTTTTATTTCTAAAACCTTTGCGCCTAAATCATGATAGTCAAAGGTGATTCCCTTAATATCTATTGATGTTAAGTTTCCCCAAAAGTCTCTGCCATACATATATAGGTCAGATGACATTCTCTTAGAAGTCTCTATTATCACCTCTTCTGCCTCTTTCTCTTGTAGGGAAGATACAACAGGTATTTCCTTTTTAATAATACCAGCCTTTTCTTTAGCGATCTCTGTTAATGTCTCACCAAGAAAATCTTTATGATCATAATCAATCCGTGTAATAACAGAAACCTCAGGTTTAATCACATTTGTTGCATCCAATCTGCCTCCCATGCCAACCTCTATAACTGCCCAATCAACATTATTTCTCGCAAAATAAAGAAAAGCCATTGCCGTTACAAACTCAAAAAATGTAGGTTGAGGAATATTGTATTTTAAGTTTTGTATTTTATGTTTGATCTCCTCAGTTAGGCTTATTACCTCTGATTCAGGTATTTGTTCATTATTTATTCTTATCCTCTCAGTAAAGCTATTAATATGGGGTGAGGTAAATAGACCTGTTTTAAATCCATAGGCTTGAAGCATTGATGCCGTCATAGCTGAAACAGATCCCTTCCCATTTGTTCCAGCAACATGTATTGAAAGAAAATTTTTGTGAGGATTCCCTAATATGGATAAGATCCTTTCAATCTTTTCAAGTCCCAATTTTATACCATGCTTCTGAAGCCCATACAAATAATTGATAGAATCAATATATTTCATTGAAATAACCTAAAAAAGTGTTAACTATAAATTAGGAATTCCGTCTATTGATTATTTATGTTTGTGTTTTGACAGGCATGAGATTTTCAATAATTTTATAAATAGTGCCTTTTAAATTCTTTCTATCAACAATAAGGTCTATCATACCATGTTCAAGAAGAAATTCTGCTCTCTGAAAGTTTTCTGGAAGCTGTTGTTTGATGGTCTGCTCAATCACCCTTGGACCTGCAAAGCCTATCAGACTTCTTGGTTCAGCAATTATAATATCTCCAAGCATTGCAAAACTTGCTGTTACACCGCCAAAGGTGGGATCTGCAAGTACCGAAATATATAAAACATCTGTCTCTTTTAGTCTGCCGATAGCTGCAGATACCTTTGCCATTTGCATCAGAGAAAACATGCCCTCCTGCATCCTTGCGCCCCCAGAGGATGAAACAGTAATTAAAGGTACTTTCAATTCTAAAGCCCTTTCTGCGGCCCTTTTTATTTTTTCACCTACGACAGATCCCATGCTGCCACCCATGAAAGAGAAATCCAGTATAGCAAGCACAACCGATCTTTGATTTATTGTTGCATCACCATATATAGCAGCTTCTTTTAGACCTGTCTTTTTCCTGTTCTCTTCGATTCTATCTTTATAGGTTATCGTATCCTTGAATTTAAGGGGATCCGTTGTTACAAGATCTGGATCAAGCTCTACAAAAGTACCTTCATCAACTATATATTTAATTCTTTCTAATGCGCTAATTCTGAAGTGGTAATTACATTTTGGACATACCATAAGATTTTTTTCTATCTCTTTTTTATAGATTATCTCCTTACACCCCTCGCATTTTACCCAAAAACCCTCAGGGATTTTTACCTTTTTTTCAGCCTCTGTTCTCTTTGTTCTTTTAAACCAAGCCATTGTAATAACAGTGAATAGGTAGTAACAATTTTTATTAACTACCACTAGGATCTATTCACTTTTTAGATCGCCTCCCTTAATGTTTTTATAAATTTATCTGCACCTTCTGGATGTTCATTAAGCCTTTTTACTATTGCACTACCAATTATAATACCATCGCAAAATTCTGAAATCCTTTTAACATCATCAGGTGTTGAAACACCAAATCCAATAGCAACTGGTTTATCACTATTTCTTTTTATAAAGGATAGATTTTTCATAAGTCTATCATCCATATAAAATTGTGAGCCCGTTATACCTGTTAGGGAAACATAATAAACAAAACCACTACATGCAGAGACTATTTTTTTTATTCTATCCTCAGTTGATGTAGGAGCTACAAGAAATATAGTATCAAGATTTGCCTTATTAGCTAATTTGATAAACCCCTTTGCCTCATCAACAGGCAGATCTGGAATTATTACACCATCAACCCCTGCCTCAACAGAGTCTTTGACAAAATCTTCTTCACCATATTTAAAAATAGGATTATAATATGTCATCAATACAATAGGTATCTCTGAATAAAGCCTTATCTCTCTTACAGTATTTAGTACCTTTTTAAGAGTAACTCCAGCCTTTAATGCCCTTTCAGCGGCCCTTTGAATAGTTGGGCCATCTGCGAGTGGGTCAGAAAAGGGCACCCCAAGCTCTATAATATCAGCCCCGAGATGTTCTAATAGATGCACATTTTGTTTAGTCTTTTCAAGGTCTGGATCTCCAGCCATAATATATGGTATAAATGCCTTTCTATTTAAAGATCTTAATTTATGAAATGTCTCTTTTATCCTCGATGTTCGTTTACTCATAACTCTATCCCCTTAAACCTTGCTACCTGCTGAACATCCTTATCGCCACGACCTGAGAGATTGACAACTATAATTTTGTCTTTGGGTAATTGGGTGGCAAGTTTTATTGCCTCTGCAATTGCGTGGGCTGATTCAAGAGCTGGTATTATACCTTCTGTTTTTGATAGCATTTCAAATGCTGACAATGCCTCTTCATCTGTAGCATATGTATATTTTATCCTTTTAGAATCATAATAAAATGAGTGTTCAGGCCCAACCGATGCATAATCAAGGCCTGCAGATATTGAGTGTGTACCAAGTACATTGCCATTATCATCTTGTAAAAGATAACTCTTACATCCCTGAAATACACCGACTGAACCGCCAGCAAAGCGTGCAGCATGTTTATTGGATTGAATTCCGTGACCGCCAGCTTCAACCCCAATAAATGTGATTTTATCAGAATCAATTGGCTTAAGATTCGTAAGAAACTCGTAAAACAATCCCATTGCATTGCTACCACCACCAACACATGCAATAAGATAATCGGGCAATCTTTTTTTCTCAGCAAGGATCTGTTTCTTTGTCTCTTTGCCTATTATAGATTGAAAATCCCTTACCATCATAGGAAAGGGATGTGGTCCAAATACAGTTCCCATAAGATAATGGGTTGTCTTAACATTGGTTGTCCAATCTCTTAATGCCTCATTTATGGCATCCTTTAATGTCCTTGAGCCAATTTTAACCTCAATAACTTCAGCACCGAGAAGTTTCATCCTAAAGACATTTAATGCCTGTCTCTGGACATCCTCAGATCCCATGTAAATCTGGCATTGCAACCCTACAAGTGCAGCACATGTTGCTGTTGCTACCCCATGCTGCCCAGCTCCTGTTTCTGCTATTATTCGGGTCTTGCCCATTTTTTTAGCGAGTAATGCCTGACCAATGGCGTTATTTATTTTGTGGGCTCCTGTATGTGAAAGGTCTTCTCTTTTGAGATATATCTCTGCACCACCTAAATAGTCAGTCAATCTCTTTGCAAAATAAAGAGGGGTAGGTCTTCCTATATAGGTTTTTTGGAAATATCCTAATTCCCTCTGAAAAGAGACATCTTTTTTTAAATTAAGGTATGCCTCCTCTAATTCCAGAAGGGCAGGCATGAGTGTCTCTGGAACAAATCTTCCACCATATTTCCCAAAATACCCTTTTTTGTTTGGTAATTTCATAATAATTTATACAATATAGTGTGAAAAAATTTTTTTCGTCTGGTATTATATCATAATTGACCTTAATCCATAATCAATCAAATGTTGCTTACAAATTATGGACTTAAGTGATATATAATTTAAAGGTGCTTACATAAATAGATTAGAATTATTTTAGGTTTGTTTTTTTTAAACATATGGTAAAAATTAAGATTTGCGGTATAACAAATCTGGAGGATGGCCTTGCAGCTGCAGATTATGGGGCAGATGCATTAGGATTTGTTTTCTATGAAAAAAGTCCAAGATATGTCAAGCCAGAAAAGGTCAAAGAGATAATTTCTAATCTTCCCCCATTTATAAGCACGGTAGGTGTTTTTGTTGATGAAGACCCTTTTAAAATAAAGGGAATTATTGAATATACGGGAATAAATATTGTACAGCTACATGGAAATGAACCAAATAATGTCTGTCAGATGTGGCAGAAGGTCATAAAGGCATTCAGGATAAGGGACTTTGTAGATCTGCACCCCCTTGAAGAATATAAGGTATCAGCCTATCTCTTAGATACATACTCACCTGAAACTTACGGAGGTACAGGTCAAATATTTAATTGGGATATAGCGGTAGATGCAAAGAGATTCGGTAGGATAATACTTTCAGGAGGCCTTAATCCAGACAATATTGAAAGGGCTGTTAGATATGTCAGGCCCTATGCTGTAGATGTAAGTAGTGGTGTAGAAGAGGATAAAGGTAAAAAGGATCTAAAAAAGATGAGAGATTTTATTGAGAAGGTGAGGGCTTTGAAACTACCCGTATAATTGTCTTTACATTTCCCCTTGGATTGAAATCACCTATTACCTCAAGAAATCTTGGTTTCAAAACATTCTCAATATCAGCAAATATCTTATTGGTAACCTCTTCATGGGATATATACACATCTCTAAATGAATTTAGATATAATTTGAGAGATTTTAATTCTATAATCTTCTTATCAGGTATGTAATTTATCCTTATTGTTGCAAAATCTGGATAACCTGAGCGGGGACATAGACATGTAAATTCAGGAAAGGAGATATTTATCTCATAATCCCTTTCAGGGTATGTATTGTCCCACACTTCAAGATTGGACTCTTTTATTTGCCTTTCACCATAACGCATAATACATATTTTAGCATATATAACTATTACATGATTTCTTCATTTGCTAAGATTTGAACCCTTCTTCTCAGTTCATTAGAGAAAAAGCTATATTCATCAATATCTGGTGGTTTTTGTTTAAAATCAATATCATTTACTTTCAAGGGTTTTCCAAAAATTACCGATATCTTTGCAGGTTTTATAAGCCATGAACCCCTTGGAAGGGCATTATATGTGCCCTTTATATATGTAGGTATTACATGTATATTCAGGTTTAATGCTAATATTCCTATACCTTTTTTAAACTCCATTAATCTACCATCAAAGGATCTACCTCCCTCAGGAAAAATACAAAGCGCTTTATTATTCCTTAAAACATAGGAGGATATCTGAATCCCCTTATTTAAATGTACCTCAGGATCAATAGGTATTACATGAGCAAGCCTTGAAAAATATGACATTGCTCTGCTTCTAAAATATCGCTCAAATCCAAGAAAATAGAGGTTTTTAAAGGTATCAAAGGAGACAGAAGAGGCTATAACAAAACCATCTAGGTAGCTAGAATGATTAGGTGCTATTATAAATGGCATGTTAGCAGGTATATTCTCTTGACCTTCTACCTTTAACCTAAAGAGAATTTTAAATAAGGCTTTTTGCATATTAAAAAGGATATATACAAGTATTGCCTCTAATCTAGTATAGTAAAAACCAATTTTATTAATATCTTCTTTTGATGGTTCCTTCTGTAGTATATCTTTCCATGTTATCTGCCTTTCCTTTGTTTCGGAAACTTGATATGCCTTTATCTTTTTGATTATATCTTCCACAGTCTGGACTTCTGAAATAAATGTATCTGGTAAGGTAATAGAAAAGGCTGTCTCAAGAGAAGAGAGAAGTTCTATTTTTTTGAGTGAGTCAAAACCAAGGTCAATTTCAAGATTATCTGACGATTGTATATAAACCCTTTTTTTCATCAATGAGACTATGCAATCAGCTACCTTTTTCCCTATCTCATCTTCTATTAGTTTCTTGTCCTCTACTCTTTCTAAGTACTCCCTGCTTGCCTGAATTTTTGTTATTATCTCTTTTACCATGAATCTCCTCAATTTACCCAAAGGAGTGCGTGGAAGTGGGTCATGGTGTAAGGTAAAACCTCTAATTCTCATATATTCTGGTATCGTCATAGATAGGGCATTTATCTTCCATTGAAGGGCATCATATATATTGCCTATCAAATTTTTTCTTGCATACTCAAGGTCTGGAACAATTATAGCTTGAAGATATCCATTGATATCTGTAATGCATATCTCTTTAATTAAAGGAATAGAAAGGTAGATATTTTCTAATTCCTCGGGATATACATTTTTACCTGTGCTTAATACAATAACCTCCTTTTTTCTCCCTGTTATAAATAAATAGCCCTCTTTATCAAGATAGCCCAAGTCTCCAGTCAGTAGCCAACCGTCCTTTATGGTCTCTTCAGTAGCAGCAGGATTTTTATAATATCCCTTAGTCACCATAGGCCCTTTTATCATAATCTCTTGATCCTTACTTATTTTTATTTCAACATTAGGTAGAGGTTTGCCTACTGAACCAGGTTTCCTCTTTTTTTGAGGGTTAAAAGTTACTACAGGGGAGGTCTCAGTTAATCCATATCCCTCTAAAATTTGAAAGCCCAGTGCCTCAAGGTCCTGCATAACCTTTGGATCAAGCCTTGCCCCTCCAGTTGTGAAAAATTTTAATGTCCCAAAGTTTTTATGTATTGATTTAAAAAAAAGCTTTCCTAAATTTATACCTAATCTATTCTTTATTTGCCAGAATATATTTATCAATAAAAAAATAATTGGTGAAAATATATTTTTCTCCTTTATTTTTTTGAATATCCCATCCCTTATCATCTCAAGAAGTCTTGGAATAGTGACAACAATTGTTACATTCTTTTCTTTTATAGTTGAAATAATATCTACGGCTTTTAATCCAGGTGAAAAAGTGATAGAAGCTCCCACAAAAATAGGAACTAAAAATGTGCACATAAAAGGATATGCATGATGAAGAGGGAGAATAGATAGAACATTATCATTAAAGGATACTAATCCAGCCTGTATAATTGATTCAGCATCTGAGTAGAAATTTTTATGTGTAAGAATTACACCTTTTGGTTGTCCTGTAGTGCCTGAAGTGTAAATAATAGAGGCGATATCATCTGGCTCAAGGATTGAAATGGATTTTTGATTAATAGGTTCATAAGAGAAATCAGTCTTATCAAGGTTTATTCCCTTTATACTTGTCTCCTCAATTGCCTTTAAGACATTAGACTCAGTTTTTAAGGTGTAAAATATTGCCTTTGGTTCAGAATCTATTAGAAGATTTCTAATCTCTTTGCTACCAAGCTGTATATCAATAGGCACTGCAATACAGCCACAAAGGATTATAGCAATATAGGCTGAGCACCATTCAGGTCTATTTTCAGAGATTATAGCAATCCTATCCCCTTTTTTTATATCTAATCTTATTAGAAAAGAGGCTATCTTTTTTGACAATAAAAAGAACTCTTCATAGGTTAATGATTTCCAGTGACCATTAAAATAATTGAAGGCTACTCTATCTTTATATTTTTCAACTGATTCCTGAAGTAGAGAAGATATAACCTTATACATTTATCAATTTTAATGCCTTTTCATGCAATTGACTGTTTCCTGCTGCAAGAAGTGAGGTTTCCCTTTTAAGAGTAATTTTAATGTTTTCTATTGAATTACCATATATATCTGTAATAATACCATTAGCCTCATTGATTAATAGCCATCCGCCAGCAAAATCAAAGCTTCTTGAAGGAGATGGTGTTGTAAATATGCTTATTGCTCCATAGGCAACATATGCAAGGTCTAAGGCCGTTGCACCGAGGCACCTTGTCCTTCGTGATTCAGAAAGTAAATTCATTATCCTTGGAATATCAATTTTTGGGTTTGGTGCTTCATAACAAACAAGATAAAATATATTGTCTTTCTGAGCTTGTATTCTTTCATTATTAAAAAAAGCTCCCTTTCCCTTTTCTGCCCAAAATTCATCTCCTGTAATTAGGTTTATAATATAGGATTGAGAAACACTTCCTATATTATCACCATCTGCTACTGCAATAGATGTGCAATAAAAAGGGATACCATTAATAGCATTTTTGCTACCATCTATGGGATCAATTATAATCTTTTTTCCTCCCCCATATAGCTCTTTTATCCCTAATTCCTCTGAGACAATTGTGAGCGGTATCCGTAGGTTATCCAGGTAGTTAACAATAATATCTTCTGCCTTCTTATCTATTGGAAATGTCTTATCTCCAGATGCACCTTTTCCAATTGATTCAGATGCAAAAGGTCTAAGCCTCACCCCCCCTATATCTTTATAAAGCTTTTTTCCAATATTTCTTAATAAATCTATTTGCATATTTTTTTTGATTAGGGATGATATTTTATTATTATTTGACCATAATATAATACCAATTTTCCACTACCCAAAATAATTCATGGACTATAGTTTATGATATTATGAGTAATATAAGCATAACTCGTAAAGAAACATTTTCATTGGCAAAGCAGGAATGGCTTAAGAGTTGTTAACCTTAGTATATGAAAAAGACATAAAAGATTGTATTATTCTTATGATCACTAGTACAAACCTTTTTAAAGGCTATAATATCATGCCTGCCTTGCTTAATTACGGATTAGTGATAAGCTATAAGATTGACAATGTTTCTTTATCTAATTATTATAAAAAGACAATGAATACAATAGATTTTACAAAATTGGTAAGGAAAAATATCCTTTCACTTAAACCATATGAGCCAAAGGATATTCCCTGCAAAATAAAGCTTGATGCTAATGAGAGTCCTTACACTATAGATGTTAAGTTGAATAAAGGTATTTTTAAAAAAATAAATCGTTATCCAGATCCAGAATCAAGGGATTTAAAAAAGGCAATCTCAAGACAACTTAAGATAGCTCGAGAAAATATATTATTAGGTAATGGTTCTGATGAATTAATATATTATTTGATAACTGTCTTTGGAGGCCCTATTCTTTATCCAACCCCATCATTTTCAATGTATGGAATAATATCTCAGTCCCTTGGGGAGAAAAATATAGGCATACCACTTGATAAGGATTTTGACATAGATTTAGAGATGATGCTTTCTGCCATAAAAAAATACAATCCAAGACTTATATTTTTAAGCTCTCCCAATAATCCTACAGGAAATTGTTTTTCCTCTGAAAGAATATTAAAGATTATAGAGGAGTCAAAGGGGCTTGTTGTTGTTGATGAGGCTTATCAACCCTTTTCAAGTAAAATGGGGTTTTTGCCGTTACTTAAAGATTATAAGAATCTTGCCATAACAAGGACATTGAGTAAAATAGGATTTGCTGCCTTAAGGATAGGGTTTTTAATAGGTGATAGGGATTTGATAAAGGAGGTAAATAAAGTAAGACTCCCATTTAATATAAACTCTCTATCACAGACATTGGCAATAGAAGCATTTAGAAATAGAAGTATCATAGACTCTCAAATAAAAAAGATTATTTCTGAACGTGAAAGGGTCTATAGGGAATTAAAAAAAATTGAGGGTATAAAGATTTATCCATCAGAGTCAAATTTTATACTTTTTAAGGTAAAAAATTCAGATAAGGTATATCAAAGATTGATAAAAGAGGGTATCTTGATCAGAAATTTAGGTGATTCAATAAAAAATGGCTTAAGGGTGACCATAGGAACCTATGAGGAAAATAATATATTTCTTGATGCATTAAGGAAAATAGTCGGGGAAATTAATGAGAAGTGCCAGGATTGAAAGAAAGACAAAAGAGACTGATATACGGGCTGAAATAAATATCGATGGTACAGGAGACTACTCTATCAATACATCTATCCCATTTCTTGATCATATGCTATCATTGATGTGTAAACACGGGCTAATTGATTTGAAACTTGAGGCCAGAGGCGACATAGATGTTGATTATCACCATACAGTAGAGGATGTTGGTATAGTACTTGGTAAGGCATTCAAACAGGCCCTTGGAGATTTGACAGGAATATCAAGATATGGTCAATCATCTGTACCTATGGATGAGGCACTTGCAATGGTAAGTATTGATATAAGCAATAGACCTTATCTTATCTATAATATATCCTTTCCTAAAAAAGCAAAATTAAAGGATTTTGACCCTGATCTTATAGAAGACTTTTTTCAGGCATTTATAAGCAATGCTGGACTTACTATGCATATCAATGTTCCCTATGGAAGGAATACTCATCATATAATCGAGGCAGTATTTAAGGCAACAGGCAGGGCATTAAGAGAGGCCTCAACAATTGACCCCAAAATAAAGGGACTTCCTACAACCAAGGGTAAGTTATGAGCACATTTTTACATGCAGGTTCTCTTAAAATAGCAACAATTATAGGTATTCCTATTAGGGTTCATTTTACATGGCTTATTATATTTGGTCTTATAACATGGTCATTATCCCAATTCTATTTTCCAAAGGCTGCCCCAGAACTTCCTTTGAGATCATATTGGATTAATGCTCTTATTGCTGCTCTGTTATTATTTTTCTCTGTGGGATTTCATGAACTTGCCCACTCATTGGTTGCCTTGAGATATAAACTCCAGATAATTAGCATTACCCTTTTTATATTTGGCGGTGTTGCCCAAATGAAAGGAGAACCCCCGAATCCAAAGGGAGAATTTAGAATTGCTGTTGCAGGCCCTCTTTCAAGCTTTTTATTATCATTGATTTTTTATATCTTAAACCATCTCTCATCTGACATCATAACAAAGGCACTTTTTTCTTATCTTTCACAGATAAATCTAATACTTGGTTTATTTAATTTAATCCCTGGATTTCCAATGGATGGTGGAAGGGTTGCGAGGGCTTACTTATGGAATAAAACAAAAGATTTTTTTTATGCAACAAGAAGGGCATCCAGTATCGGACAGAAGATAGCTATGTTTTTTATAATATTTGGTTTTATCTCTATTTTTACCGGATTTCCAGGTGGTCTCTGGCTAATGTTAATAGGTTGGTTTCTTTATTCTGCTGCCCAGTCCAGTTATCAGCAGGCAAGCATTCAAGAGACATTAAATAAAGTTAAGGTCAAGGATATAATGACAAAGGAGATTGTGACTATCCCATCCGATATATCTATTGATGATGCTGTTAATAATTACTTTCTCAAATATGGCTACGGTGGATTTCCAGTTGTTAGTAACGGGAAGTTTCTTGGATTTATAACCCTTAAAGAGATTAAGGATGTCCCAAGAGATAGATGGGTAGATACAATCGTTTCCGATGTATATGTTCCACATGATAAGAGATGGGAGGTATCTGAGGATGATGATGCCTTTAAGTCTCTTGAATTAATGATAAATGAAGACAAAGGCAGACTCGTTGTAAAAAAAGGGGACCTTATCGTTGGTCTCATTACAAGAAATGGGATAGCAAGGTATGTGCAAATAATGGGGAGATAGGATTATTAAATCCAACAAATTCAGGTATTTCTTGCCTAAACTTGTTTTCATTATAAATGGACATTTATAATCTCATATGCCAGAAACAGGATTAAAGGTAATACTTCTAAAACATACACCCAATCCAGAGGAGACCGTTGCAATGGCTGCAAAGCTATGCTACAGCTCCATTGATATTGAATCATTAAGGGATAAGATAGAGGCAAAGGACCAGAATACATTTATTGAAAAACTAATGAAGATGGGGCATATGAGCCCAATAGAACACGCATCTTTTACCTTTGCCATTGAAGGTATTTCAAGGGCATGCTCACATCAACTCGTAAGGCATAGAATTGCCTCATACTCACAGCAATCCCAGAGATATGTTAGTGAAGAGAAAGGATTTGATTATATAGTTCCTCCAACAATAAAGGAGGATAAAGAGCTTGCAATATATTTTGAAAATATTATGGCTCAAGCTCAAAATGCTTATAATTACATTGTTAAAAAACTTAATGAGAAAGGTATAAAAGGGGAGGCAGCAAATCAAGATGCCCGTTTTGTTTTACCAAATGCAGCAGAGACCAAGATAATTGTTACTATGAATGCAAGGGAGTTATTGCACTTTTTCAGGATGAGGTGTTGCAATAGGGCTCAATGGGAGATTAGGCAGTTAGCAGAGGAAATGCTAAAGATTGTTAAGAAGGTATGTCCTGAAATATTTAAAAAGGCAGGACCAGCCTGTCTTTATGCACCATGTCCTGAAGGTGAATATTCCTGTGGCAAGGCAAAAGAAGTAAGAAGGAAATATCATCAGCAATGAAACCTGATAAATTACTTTAAGATTTATCTATTACTAATAGCCTGCATCTTTGCATCAATTATCATCAATCCCTTTGGATAAAGCCTTATAGGATTAAGATCTATTTCTTTAATCCTGTTGGTTGATATTGTCTCTGATACAGCAATAACTATTTTTATTAAAGAATCTATATCCAGAGGCTCGTTTTGGCGGAATCCTTCTAAAATTTTATAACATTTGACCTGTTTAATTAACCAGATAGCATCGTCCTTATTAAGAGGGGCAAGTCCAAAGGATACATCTTTATATAGTTCTACAAAAAAACCCCCAAGTCCAAACATAACAATAGGACCGAATTGTTCATCAACAATTCCACCAACTATAACCTCAATCCCAGGTGGTGCTAATTCCTCTATAAGTACACCCTCTGCAAATTCTAAATTAATTAGATCCCTGAAAGCGCTTACCAATTCAGCTTCATCTTTTATACCAATTCTAAGTCCTTTGACATCACTTTTTGAGGTGATTAGGGTAGATGATACCTTTGCAACGAGAGGATATTTTAAATCTATTGGAGGAAATTCCCCTTCTTTTGGAATGAATATACTTCTTGGCACAGAAAAGCCCATTTTTTTAAAAAGACCTTTTATTTCATGTTCAAGAAAGGTATGTCTATGAATATTTTTTTCTAAAAAATCAATTACAATTTCTGATGTATATGACATCTTAAATTAATAAGCCCTTTAGTCATTTATTTTAAAATTTTAATCACTTCTCTGCCATTTGCATTGCTGGTTTATGCATCTGCATTCTAGTTTAAATGGATCAGGGTCATAACAATCCTTCCATTCACATGTTGTGATTACAGGCTCTTCGTGTTTAGATTGGCATACCTGCCCAGAACATCCACCTCTTATACAATCAATATCTACATCACATCTGCCAGAGGTTTCCCATCCACAAAAGCCCTTTTCAGGTTTTATGAATGACCCCAATGCGACCTGTGAAGAAAAAGCGGTATCAGGCAAGACTATGTAAATGGCTAATAGGATTACAAGCAATATAAAATATATTATGAAATTCTTTTTCATATTTCTTTTTTAAGTTCTCCAATCTCTTTCTCAAGTTGGGCAATCCTATTTATCTCTTGGGTTTGAGGAGAGGAAATTTCTTGATGAATATTGCTATTTATTTTAATAGCCCCTGAAAATGTATGCGTATATCTGATAAAATGTTTTTCTGTCTCAATTAAGCAGCCTAGGATCCGAATTTCTATATCATTTAAAATTATTTCCATATAATATCTTTATATCATAAAGATATGTTTGTTTTAAAGTATTTTTTAAAATTATATATTTATTTTGATAGATCATTAGTACAATTCGTAAAGAAATATTTGCATAAGCAAGCAGGTGTGTCTAAAAGCCTTTAGACTTAGTTTTTGAAATAACATTATCTTATTTTCATCATCATTATCAGTGATAACTGATATATTTATAATCTTTCCATCGAAAATAAACAAATAACCTCTTTTAAAGGGCTTGATGCCATGCCTGCTTGATTAAATAAAGGGCAATAGATTTGAATACCATTAATAATTATGTATATAATATTGCATGGCCTATAAGGATTTAAGAGATTTTATTAGATTGCTTGAAAGAAAAGGGCTTATTCATAGGATAAAGGTAGAGGTTGATCCTATCCTTGAGATCTCAGAAATTACTGATAGGATGTGTAAAAGTCCAAATGGAGGTGTGGCGTTATTCTTTGAAAAGGTAAAAGGATCAAGATATCCTGTTGTCACTAATCTTTTTGGATCATTTGAGAGAATGAGTCTTGCATTAGAGGTTGATAGTCTTGACGATGTTGCGATGAGGATAGACAAACTTATTCATCAATCACCACCAAAGACACTAATGGAAAAGATCGCCTTGCTTCCAAAACTTTTTGAAATATCTAAATGGCTTCCGAAGAGAGTCAAGGATGCACCGTGTCAGGAGGTAGTAGAAAAGGATAATCCAGACTTAAGCAAGTTTCCTATTATTAAGTGTTGGCCAAATGATGGTCAGATTAGTGATGCAGTTAGAAGACAATTTCCAGAGGATGCATTTCCACCTAAAAATGAGGGTAGATTTATAACATTTCCAATGGTTTTTACAAAAGACCCAGAAACAGGAAGGCAAAATTGTGGAATGTATAGGGTTCATGTGTATGATAAAAATACAACTGGTATGCATTGGCACATTCATAAAGATGGCGCAAGACATTATGATAAATACAAGGCCTTAAATAAAAGGATGCCTGCTGCTATAGCAGTAGGTGGTGACCCTGCAATTATTTATTCTGCAAGTGCTCCATTACCAGAAGGAATAGATGAGATGTTGTTTGCTGGCTTCTTGAGGAGGGAACCAGTAGAAATGGTTAAATGCATAACCTCTGATATTGAGGTGCCAGCAAATAGTGAACTTGTTATAGAGGGATATCTTGAGCCAGGAGAGATGTTAGTAGAAGGACCTTTTGGTGATCACACAGGTTTTTATTCAGCTGCAGATTACTATCCTGTTTTCCATGTTACCTGTATAACACACAGAAAGGATATGATCTATCCCGCAACTATCGTAGGAAAGCCTCCTATGGAGGATTGTTATATGGGAAAGGCTACAGAACGAATATTTCTGCCATTAATAAGGCTTGAATTTCCTGAGATTAGGGATATGAATCTTCCTATGGAAGGGGTTTTTCATAATTGTGCCTTAATCTCCATAAAAAAGAGCTATCCAGGACATGCAAAAAAAATTATACATGGATTATGGGGTAAAGGACAGATGATGTTTGCAAAGTTGTTGATTATTGTTGATGATGACGTAGATGTCCAAAATATATCCTATACAGCATGGCGTGTGCTGAATAACGTTGATTGGAAGAGGGATGTAGTTATCTCTGAAGGACCCCTCGATGACCTTGACCATGCTGCTAAATTCCCAAGATATGGATCAAAGATGGGCATTGATGCTACGAGAAAGACAAGGGAAGAAGGCATGATGAGGGATTGGCCTGATGAACTATTTATGTCAGATGAGATTAAAAGGCTTGTTGATAGTAGGTGGAAAGATTACGGCTTCTAAAATAAACCACTTAATTTTTCTTCGATAATAACTTTTTAATTAAAATAATGAAAAAAGCTATATATATCCTCCTATTCACACTCATTATAAGCCTGTTTGCTGTTTCTTTGAGAAATAAGGGAGTTTCTGTAAAGACAATCAAGGTGACAAGAAACCCACTGCTTATAACTGTTACAGCTATATCTACAGGAACAGTAAAGGCAGAAACGGAGGCTAGGATAAGCGCTCAAAGGACTGGAAGGATAGAGCGACTACTTTTTGATGAAGGATCTTTGGTTGAGAAAGGTAGAGTAATAGCCGAATTAGACAAAGAAGAGGCATTTTTAAATCTTAAACTTGCTGAGACTGCACTACAGAAGGCTCAATTAAGGCTTGATGAGATGAGGGTATCTCTAAATGTATTAAAGACAGATGTGGAGACAAATCTATCTAAAGCAGAGGCAATTCTAATAGAAGCAGATAAAAAGCTAAAACGTTCAAAGGATTTATTCAAACATGGGTATATAACTGAGGTTGAATTGGATGCCACAGAGAAGGAATATTCTATTGCAAAAGCATCATATGAATCAGCCTTGGCTGCAAAGAAAAAAATAGATGCACAGATCTACGATATAAAGTTGCAGGAGGCTGCTGTGAAAGAGGCAGAACATACCCTTTCTATAGCAAAATTAAACTATGATTATTCATTTATAAGATCACCAATAACTGGTGTTATTACCTCAAGAAATGTAAAACTTGGAGAAACTATCATGAAAGGCTCATTAATTGGGTCCGTTGTATCAGTTGATTCATTATATATAGAGGCTTTTATTGATGAGGCTGATATAGCTGCTGTATCTGTAGGACAGGCTGTAAATATTACTATGGATGCCTATCAGGGCAAAACATTTAAAGGAGAGGTCTATAAAATTTCACCTGTGGTTACCGGTGGAAAACAGGAGACCAGGACATTTGAGGTAAGGACAAGGATGAAGGAACTACCTTCAACCATAAAGCCTGGTATGTCTGCTGAAATCGAGATAATTGTAAATAAGTTAGATAATGTAATATCTGTTCCAACACAGGCCATTGTAAAAAAAGAGGGCAAATCATTTTTATATATTGTGAATGGTTCAAGGGCTAAAATTATACCTGTTACTACTGGTATTTTTAACTGGACATACACAGAGATTGTTTCTGGTTTAAATGAAGGGGATGAGGTGATAATAAATCCAGATGTACCCGGACTTCATGATAATGTAAAAATAACCAAAAACTTATAATGGTCATCCTTGAAAATATCAAAAAGAGTTATACCCTTCCAAATCGGAGTATTGAAGTTTTAAAAGGCATATCAATTGAGATAAAAAAAGGTGAATTTTTATCAATTATGGGACCTTCTGGCTCGGGTAAGTCAACCCTTTTAAATATTATAGGATGTCTTGATAGGCCAACTTCAGGAAGGTATTTACTAGATGGTATTGATATTAGTGCATTATCAGATAATCAGCTTGCAGAAATAAGAAATAAAAAGATAGGATTTGTATTTCAAAGCTTCAATCTTATACCACGGCTCTCTGCCCTGAAAAATGTTGAATTACCTCTCATTTATGCTGGTATTTCTTCAAAGGAAAGGACAGAGAGGGCATACGAGGCCTTAAAAAAACTAGGATTATCTGATCGTACAAATCATATGCCTAATGAACTTTCAGGGGGTGAACAACAAAGAATTGCAATAGCAAGGGCAATCATAAATAATCCAAATATACTATTAGCTGATGAGCCAACAGGCAATCTTGATTCAAAAACAGGACAGGAGATTATAGAACTCTTTAAAGTAATACACAATGCAGGTACAACAATTATAATGGTAACCCATGAGATGTTCATTGCAGAACAGGCTGAGAGAATAATAACTATAAAAGATGGGGTTTGTTACAGTGGATGTTATTAGAAATTAAAATTATTTTTTAATTCAATGGAAATATTAGAAACTATTAATATAGCAAGGCTCTCATTATTTGCAAATAAGATTCGCTCTATCCTTACCATGATAGGGATAATATTCGGGGTAGGTGCAGTAATCCTGCTTGTATCAATTGGTGAGGGAGCAAGAAGGGAAATATACAGGGAATTAGGGGAACTTGGCACTAATATATTGGTTGTTGTCCCTGGAAAGACCTCACGAGAAGGTGGAATGCATATGGGGACATCAGCTGTTAGAAAGATTACCTACGAAGAGGCCAAATTTATAGAAAAAAGGGTAAGAGACATTGTCAATGCTGTCCCTGTTATTGTAGGTACTTCATGGATAAAGTTTAAAGGGAAAAGCAGAGATACCTATGTTGTTGGGGTAACCGAACCGTATTTTGAAATTAGAAATTTAAAGATAGGATTAGGAAGAGGTATTACCCAATCAGATGTAGAAGCGGGGTTAAAGGTATGTGTTCTCGGAAAAACTGTTGCTCAGGAGATTATCGGTAGCGAAAATCCACTCGGAGCAGTTATAACTATTGGAGATACTAAATACAGGGTTATAGGCATTATGGCGCCTAAGGGCATGGCACTTGGATTTGATATAGATGATGTGGTATTTATTCCTACTACCTCTGCAATGGAACTTTTTGATACAGATAGGCTTTTTAATATAACAATAAAGGTTAAAAGTTCTGAGCTTATTGATAAGGCAAAGGCTGAAATTAAGGAGGTACTAAAAAAAAGGCACGCAAATAAAGAGGATTTTACAATCCTCAGTCAAGACGAGATGATAGCAGTTATGGGAAAGATTTTAAAAATAATGACTGGTGTGTTGGTTGGAATTGCCACTATTTCGCTAATCGTAGGTGGGATAGGAATAATGAATATAATGCTTGTAACGATTAAGGAAAGAACCAAGGAAATAGGCATCCGTAAGGCTGTAGGGGCTAAAAATAGAGATATACTTTTGCAATTTCTTATAGAATCTACGATTTTGAGTGTAACAGGTGGCATAGGTGGAATCCTATTAGGCATCCTTTTATCAAAGGGCATTAATTATTTCTTTCATTTTTTGCCAACATACATAACATGGTGGTCTGTCCTTGTGGCTTTTTTGTTTTCAGCTATGATTGGAATATTTTTTGGTGTTTATCCTGCAAGAAAGGCAGCGCATTATAACCCTATTATTGCTCTACGTTATGAATGAGAAACTAAATATGAAGAGGAAATTAATTTATATAACAATTTTAGGTATAATTTTAGGTTTTTCCTTATATGTGATGAGGGGTACAGACATCTCTAATAAATTGAAAAGGATTATCCTGCCTGAATTAGAAATGGCAACAGGTCAAAAGGTAATCGCCCAAAAGATATATATAAACCTTTTTCCTCTTTATATAGGAATAAAGGATGTAAAGGCCTTTGATGATAAAGGAGTTAAATTTTTTGCTGCCAAAAATATAAAGGGCTATATCTCAATATCTGGTCTCCTCAAGAAAGAGATTGTGATTAGGAGAACTATTATAAAAGAACCTGAAATTGTCTCTGATAGGTCTCAGATTGAAGAGATGGTTTCAAATATAAAGAATTATCTAAATATGGAAACAAGGTTTCCCTATAAGGTTGTCTTTAAATCAATAGTAATTAGCAATGCATTCATTGATTTTCAGGAAGGTGATAATAAATTAACAATTAAGGCCTTGAATGCTGATTTAGACTTATCAGAAAGATCAAGCTTTAGGATATCATCCAAGGAGATAAATTTTAAAAAAGAAGGTTTTCCTAAAGTAAAAGGTATGATAGAAACCTTTTTCATTTTAAAGGATAAAGAGATTGAACTAAAAAAACTTGCAATAATTTCAGATGGCACTGAAGTAACTGCTGACGGTTCAATTTTATTGGAAAAACTTACAGCTGAACTTAGGACCGAAACAAATATATTGATAAAAACTATAAAAAGTATATTTGCACTCAAAAAAGATGACAGAGGAAGTATATTTGCCAAAGGTATCATAAGATTTGAGGATTTGAAATCAGACATTAACAATATCTTTTTAGAGTTAAAACTAAAAGGGGATATGCAGCTTGAGACATTAATGGAATTGCTTCATGTTCATGAAAGACTTAATGGTTATCTTGTATTTGATGGTGAGATTAAGGGTTATATTAATGACCTGAAGGGCAATGCAAAGGCAAGGCTATCTGATGGCAATCTATTCGGCATTGATGTGAATAAATTAAGCTGTAATGTTTCATATAGCGATGGGATAATGAAATTCACAAATGGTAGTGCTAATTTGTACAAAGGAAAGGCATCAGTTGAGGCAATGATAGAAATCCCTGTCGTTAATTATTATAGTTTTAAGGTAATAGCAGAAAATGTTAACAGCAAGGATGTTTTTAAGTTAATTAATTGGGATCCGGGGATAGCAGAAGGCAAGGTATCTGGTGAAATAGCCTCATCTGGAAGCACATTTAATCCCTATGGCAGATTTTTATATAGGAATACTTCCCTTAAAAATTTAGTAAACAATGGTGATTTGAATATACTTGGTCGTATAAATGAGATAAAAGGTGAATTTGCAATGAAGGATAATATAATAAATTTTCCAAATCTTACAGTTACTACCGATAGATCAACAGCTACAGCAAATGGAGATGTTGATATTCTAAACAACCTACTCAATTTTACAGGATCTGGAAAAACAGAAGATATAAAGGAGCTTTCATCTCCCTATTTTACAGCTATTAATGGTAGTGGAAACTTCCAATACATTTTAAAAGGAAAATTTGAAGATCCAACAATAGAAATGAAATTTATTTCTTATGATGCGATATTTTCAACAAAAAGCCTAAATTTGGATATATTAAATGACAGAAAATTTAATTTTCAAAAAGTAAGCTGGGACTTAAGTTATAAAAAAAACCTTCTTAACACAAAAAAATTCCAAGCCCTTTCTGATAAAGAGGAATTCAGGGCTAAGGGAAATATATTTTTTCCTAATGCCCAGGGATTATTTGACCTTAGGGAGCCTGATTATGACCTTAATATTTCAATAAAGAATAGTAATATTAAGAAAATATCTAATACATTTAAGGATAGCCCCTCTTTTGAGGGTTGCCTTGATACAGACTTCAGATTATTTGGAAAACCAGATGATATAAGGGCATCAGGTATATTTAGTGCAAAAGGATTTTCTTTAGAAAAATATGTCATAGATTTTGTCAGTGGAAAATCTTCTTATGAAAAAGGAAAATTTTCCTTTAGTGATGTAAAGATAAGAAAGAGAGATGCCTTAGTAAATATGAACGGTATCATTTTTCTTGATAAAAAATTCCTTTTCTTTGCAGATAGTACAGAGATCAATATCTCAGATATTATTGATAATCTTAATATCATATCAACTGCTATCCAACATCCATCAGTTAAAAATAGCAAATTAAAAAACATAAAAATAAAAGGGGAGGGTACATTTGAAAATCCTTACATTGAGATAATCTCAGATATAATGGGCGGAGCTTTTAAGGGGCATTCCTTAGGCAAAGGGAGGCTATTTGCAAAGCTAAAGGATAATCGTCTTGAAGTAGATGCCTCTATCCTTGAAGGAAAATTAAGTATGAATGGTGTTGCTGAACTAACAGAAAAGATCCCATGGAATGCAAAAGTAAAGATTCTTCCAGCGAGATATGACTTTCTTATCGAAAGTCTTCTTAAAGATGTGCCTGAAGACCTTCTATTTAATTTTTCTGGAAATATAACAGCCACTGGTGATAAAGACCATATAAAGGCCACTGCAAATATAAATAGGGCACATATAAATTTATTCGGGATAGGTTTTACAAACAGCTCTGATATTAGGTTAAATCTGCAAAATAGAAGGCTTTCTATAGATCCTTTTGGTATGAAAAATGATGCAGTTGAATTTAGAATTAGTGGAAACATGACAATCGGCAAAAACTATGACTTGTTATTAGAAGGCACTTCCTCCCTTACACCGCTTAAGGCTCTCTCTAAAAATATTGATTTGATTAGGGGAGATACTGTCTTTGTATTTAATGTTAGTGGGGACTGGGATAGACCGAGGATATATGGGGGAATGGATGTTATAAATGCAAATATTGGATTTAAGGATATACCTTATAGATTTGGTTCAGTAAATGCGTACTTATATGTTGATGAAGACAGAATAATAATTGAAAAGGCTTCTTGTAGATTTGCTGGTGGAGACATATCTTTATCTGGAACAGCATATATTGAGAAATTTAAGTTAAAAAGATTTTTATTTGAATCACGTATAAACAATGTAACAACCTCCTTATCAAAGGATTTCTGGTTAAATTTTGATGGCAATCTCTATTTCAAAGGAACAAGAGAGTCACATAATATATTTGGTGATATACATGTAAAAAAAGCTAAATATGGAGAAAACATAGATTTAGTCGCTTTAATAATGAAGGCAAGGCCAAATGAAAGAAAAACAATGGAAAGAGAGGTCTCTACAATTTTTAAAACAGGGCTAAATGTAAGGATTCATGGGGATAATCTCTTAATTGACAATAATATCGCAAGGTCATCTATGAAAATGGATGTTATATTAAGAGGAACAATTAATAATCCAACATTGTTAGGCAAATTAGAGACAAATGAAGGTATGGTTTATTTTAGAAATAATGATTTTAGGATTATAAAGGCAAGTTTTAACTTTTTTGACCCAGCAACGATAAATCCATATTTTGATGTTCTTGCAGAGACAAGTATAAGAAATTATAATATAAGGCTAAATCTGACAGGTACTGCTGACCAATTTAATCTTGCTTTATCATCATCTCCTAACCTAAATGAATCAGACATATTTGCCCTGCTTACTGTCGGTCAGTTGGGTAAAGATATCAGAGGAATAGAAGGAGGTATTGGAGCTACTGAGGCAGCATCATTCCTTGCTGGTCAATTTCAAAAGGTTGCAGAAGAGAGGATAAGAACAATTATTGGATTTGACAGGGTTAAAATAGAACCATACGTATTAAAAACTACTGGAGCAACTGCTCCAATGGTATCAGTTTCTAAAAGGTTATTAGGGGATAGATTATATGCTACCTATAGTGCATCCATAGGCACTGCAGAAGAGCATATATTGAAATTGGAGTACAATTTAACCCCAAATGTCTCTATTGTGGGATTAAGAGATGAAAGAGGTAGCGTTGGTGGCGACATCAAATTTAGATTTGAATTTAAATAACCCTATGGGATATCAGATAGGAAATCCTCTTTTTAAAAAAATATTATCTTTTTTTTTCCTACTATTTTATCTAAAGGCTCCTGCCTTGGCTTTAACAAATGATTCCTTTTATATTTCTGATATTGAAATCTCAGGGCTTTATTCTATTTCTGAACAAGAATTATTGTATCTATTAGATATTAAAAAAGGTGAGATATTAGATAAAAAAAGCTTAAGATCTGGTATTAAAAGGGCATTTTTAAAAGGTATATTTGATGACATAATAATTATAGCCCCTGATGAGTGTAATATTAAGGAAAAAAAGTGTAGAGTAAGGATAGAGATTAAAGAAAAGCCAATAATAAATTCAATAATAATTTTAGGCGACAACCATTTTTCAAAAAAATTTATAAGGACACATCTTACAATAAGCGAAAAAGAAAGATTAAATTATGTAAAAATAAAAAAAGGTATTGAATATCTAAATAGAGAAATTGGAAAAAGAGGATTTCCCAATGCTGATATTTCCTATGAGATAAGGCCAGCTAAGGCGAATAGGGTAGATATTATAATTAAAGTATCAGAAGGGGAACCAGAACTGATAAAAAAATTAGTAATAACTGAGCCAAATGATATTGTCAAATCCTATTTAAGGCTATCAGAGGGAAGCATATTTGATCAAACAGAGATTGAAAGGGCTATAGATAACGTCAAGAAATATTATAAAAAGAGGGGAATTGTTGGCACATCTATATCCTATTTATTTCAAAAAGGGATTTTGAGTATCGATGTAAAATTAGGTAAAAAATTAAATATCCTATTCAATGGAAACAAGGCTATAAAGACTAAAGAACTCCTCAAGGAAGCCCCCTTTTTTGAGCAAGATGAATTGAGTGATGATCTTATTGAATTGTATGTATCTAGGATGTTATCACTTTATCATAATAAAGGCTATATATATGCACAGATAGCAACAACAATAAAAACTACTGATGAGGATATTACCCTTGAGTTTTATATATTTGAAGGAGAATCTTTTATAGTTAATTCTATTGAAATTGAGGGGGTAACTATAGATAGGGATAGATTTAAAGAGGTTATGTCACTAAAAGTTGGAGGATACTATAACCCTAATGTAATTGAATCAGATATAAGAACAATAACTGCATTTTACAATGCCCTTGGCTATTTAAATGTTGAAGTTAAGGAGCCAGAAATTATTATAAATGATAGATCGGTTAAAATAAAATTTTTCATTAATGAAGGTAATCAGACAATAATTTCAAATATCCTTTTTTATGGCAATCAAACTATTTCTGAGAATGATATTTTAAGGGAGATACCAATAAGAATAACAGATCCCTACAATGAAGTTGATATAGCAGCATCTAGGAGAAAAATATTAGAAAAATATAACAAAAAGGGATTTTTAAATACCACTGTAACAGTAGATATAAAAAAAAATGATACCTTTGCTGACATAATCTTTTATATAGATGAAGGGGATATTACATATTTTGGAAAATCTGTAATTGTTGGCAATGAAAAAACAAAATATGAGGTAATAAAAAGAGGGCTTATAAAAAAAGAGAGCAGCCCTTTTGATTACTCAATTTTAATGAAAGAGAGACAAAGACTCCATAGAGTGGGTCTGTTTTCAGATATAGATATAAAGGCACTGGATCAAGAGGATTCTAAAAGAGATGTTTTATATAAATTAAGCGAGGCAAAGGCAGGGGCTATTGAAATTGCAATAGGTTATGCTGAATATGAGAGATTCAGGGGGCTTTTTGATATAAGTTACAGGAACCTATGGGGATTAAACAAATATGGTTCATTCAGGACTGAATTAAGCACACTTGAACAGAGATTTATACTTACTTATTTGGATCAATATTTTATTGACGAAAGAACACATTTAAAGTCAGCCCTTCTTTATGAAAATAAAAAAGAGATTAATATAGATACTAAAGAAATGAGATATAGGGTTAAAAGAACATCTGCAAGCATCGGCATTGAAAGAGAGTTAAATGAATTATTAAAGGCAGATCTATCTTATAACTTTTTAGTAACACAAACATTTGATGTAAAACCAGATGTAATACTAAGTAGAGAAGACACTGGAACCCTTATTATTAGCGGAATAAGAACAGGTTTGATATATGATTCAAGAGACAATCCCTTTGATCCCAAGAGAGGCATTCTTACTGGAACATCTTTTACACTTGCATCAAATATATTTTTTTCAGAGACAGACTTTGCAAAGTTAATATTTTATTTCAATAATTATCAAAGCCTAAGTAAAAGAATAGTATTAGCCTTTTCATTAAAAGGCGGGATTGCTCAAGGATTTAGAAAAACAAGGGAATTACCACTGACAGAGAGATTTTTTCTTGGTGGTAGGACAACTGTTAGGGGATTTCAACAAGATACCCTCGGACCAAAAGGTGCTGATGGTACCCCTATAGGCGGTAATTCCTTTGGTATGGCAAGTCTTGAATTAAGAACTGAAGTTGGAAAGGGTCTTGGTATAGTGGGATTTTTAGATGCTGGCAATGTATGGTTAAAAACTAAAGATATAGATATTAATGATATCAGATATACTACTGGATTGGGCTTAAGATACACTACTCCTGTTGGGCCAATTCGTATTGATTATGGTCATAAATTGGACAAAAAGAGAGGGGAAAGTAGAGGTGAAATACATTTTAGCATTGGTCATGCATTTTAGGAAATTAAATATAAACGAAGGCAATAAAGAATTCATTGAAGGATTCATCCATTGCCTAATCTCTACCATTCTTTGTTTAAGCCTTTTATTATTCTATTCAGAGGTCTCTGCTAAAATAATTGATAAGGTGGTTGCATATGTAGATGATATGGCTATAACTTTATCTGAATTCAAGGAAAATTATGAAAAAATTAAGGAAACTGTCAATGATATTACAGAAGAAGAGGTCATTAATTCCATGATAAATCGGCTTTTGTTGATAAAAAAGGCAAAAGAGATGAGATTTGAAGCACAAAATATTGATGAATTAATAGCAGACTATATTGATATAAAGGTAAAATCCTCTATTTATATAAAAGAGGATGATGTTTTGAGATTTTATAATGAACATATCAAAGAGTTTGGGGATAAAGATTATGCATCAGTAAGGGATGAAATAGAGCAGTATCTCTTTGAATTAGAGGTAAACAAACAGCTAAAGAAACATCTTGAGGAATTAAGAAAAGAGTCAGAGATAAGGATACAGCTTACATATTGATACTTTTATCGAAAACGTAGTATTAATTTTGCTTTTATTAAATTATATTTAAAAACAAAGACTGTTTCAGTATTATTTTTGTATTACAGGTAAAAAATAAAATAAGAAGCTATAAGTATATTATAGTAGCAATTTCATCACATTCAGGGAATTTTGTACATTTAATACAGTCACCCCAAATTTTTTGGGGAAGTTTTGATTTATCGATATATTGGAAGCCTAATTTTTTAAAAAAATCAGGATTATATGTTAAAGCAAAAACCCTTTTTATTCCTAATTGCTTTGCCTCTTTTAGACATCTTTTTACAAGTTTTGTTCCTATACCTTGTCTCTGAAGTCCTTCACTAACAGCTAATGACCTGATCTCCGCAAGATCTTCCCAGAGTATTTTAAGGGCACAGACCCCCTGTATTTTACCATCAATTTCATAAACTATAAAATCCCTTATCCCTTCATAAAGGTCATTTAATGACCTTGGGAGCATCTCTTCTTTTTTTGCAAACTCGTTTACAAGTCTGTGTATCTGTTTAACATCAACAATTTTGGCCTTTCTAATAATATTCATAACGTATTGTTTGTTAAATTATATCCTTTTATAATCAACTCCTTATTTATATCGAGATAACTCTTCCTGTGAGATGGTGTTATAAATTCAATAGCCTTTAGAATTGTTTCAACAGTAAAAATTTTTGTAACAGCAGTAAAAGCACCTGCCATAACCATATTTGCAAGGTTTACATTCTTAAAAGAAGAGGCAATATCAGTTGCTGGGACAGGTATAGCCTTAATATCTTTTCTAATATCCTTAACAGATACAAGGGAAGAGTTATATATCAATAAACCATCCTCAATAATCCGTTCAGAAAAACGATTATAAGAGGCTAAATTCATAACTATCAATATATCAGGATTTCTAACAACAGGTGATCCTATCATTTCATCCGAGATTATAACTGTACAATTTGCTGTACCACCTCTCATTTCAGCGCCATAAGAGGGAAACCATGTAACCTCCTTATCAGCAAACATGCCAGAATAGGCTAAAAGACTACCCAAAAACAATATACCCTGTCCACCTGATCCAGCTATAATAATTTTATATTCCATTAATTTGAAAATTTGTCCTTTAAAATACCTAATTTATATGTCTTCATCATGTTTTCATGCATCCATTCAATTGCCTTTTCAGGGGTCATCCACCAATCGGTAGGACAGGGTGAGAGAATTTCAACCATACTAAATCCCTTTTCCTCTATCTGGTATAGAAATGCCTTTTTAATATAACCTTTTGTAATAATCAAATTTTTTGAAGAATCAACAGAACCACGAGCTATAAAAGATACACCCTCAATATTTGAAAGCAGTTCAGATACATGTAAAGGATAACCTGTGATGCTGATATCACGACCTGATTGTGTTGTTGTAGTTTTTTGGTTGGGTAGGGTAGTAGGAGCCATTTGTCCACCTGTCATTCCATAGGTAGCATTATTTACAAAAAAAACAGTAATATTCTCTCCTCTATTGGCTGCATGAATAATCTCTGCTGTACCAATAGCAGCAAGATCACCATCTCCTTGGTATGAAAAAACAATAGTATCCTTCTGAACTCTTTTTATCCCAGTTGCTACAGCTGGAGGTCTGCCATGTGCTACCTCTATCATATCAAAATCAAAATAGTCATATGCGAAGACAGCGCATCCTACAGGAGCTATCCCTACAACCCTTTTCTGTATATAAAGCTCATCAATAACCTCAGCAATTAATCTATGAATAAGGCTGTGTCCACAGCCGGGACAATAACGAAAGGGCGTATTTTTAAGACTCTTTGGTCTTTCAAAAACTTTATTCATAAATATATTATATAAAATTATAGATTAATTTTTGCATTTTTAATTTAATGTTAAAGAGGGTAGGGTGATTACTGTCCAGAGCCTTTTATTATCATGGTTATTTCATCAATAGCATTATTGATATCTAATCTCTTTATTTCCTTTGTTCTGCGATATTTAAATTCAATAACATTATCCTTTAATGCCTTTTCACCAATAATTACCTGATATGGAATACCTATTAGATCAGCATCCTTAAACTTAACCCCTGGTCTTTCATCTCTATCATCTATTAATGATTCTATGTTCATTATTGCTAAATTTTTATATAAAGATAAAGCTACTTCCATAATCTTTTTATCATTGATATTTAAAGGTATTATTTCTAAATCAAATGGTGATATTGATTTAGGCCATATTATGCCATCCTTATCAAAATTTTGTTCAATTGCCGCTGCTGCAATTCTAGCTGGTCCAATTCCATAACTTCCCATAATAATGGGCATTTCTCTCCCCTTTCTGTCAAGATAGTAGGCATTTAATGGGACAGAATACTTGGTCCCTAGCATAAAAATATTCCCAACTTCAATGGCTTTTTCTATTTTTATTAAACTATTACATTCAGGACATCTATCCCCTTCCTTTGCAACATGTATATCATTCCATTCGGCTTTAAAATTTATATCAGGTTTAACTCCCATAACGTGGTAATCTGGTTTATTTGCGCCAGTTATAAATGTTCCCTTTTTTAATGATCTATCTGCAATAATTCTTATATTATGACCCATAGGACCTATATAGCCAGCTTCCACATTTAGTATTTTTAAAACCTCTTCTTTAAATGCCTGTCTAAAACTACCTATAATCCTTGCCATTTTCTTTTCATGGAGTTCCTGATCGCCACGGAGCAAAGCCAATACATATCCTTCATTGCATGAAAGTAAAAGACTTTTAATAAAATACGATGGAGCAATGTTTAAATACTCTGATACCTCCTGAACACTCTTTTTACCAGGAGTATAAACCTCTTTATAATCCCACAAGGGATCCTCTACCTCTGGAGATATTGAATTTGCAACCTCAATATTAGCTGCATAACCACATTGATTGCAAAGTATTATTTCATCTTCTCCAGCAGGGCTTGGTGCCATAAATTCATGAGAGACAGCACCTCCCATCATTCCAGGGTCAGATTTAACCTGATAAAATTTTAAACCACACCTATTAAATATTCTATGATAGGCCTCTGCATGAAGTTTATAACTTTTTTCTAATCCCTTTTCATCAGCATCAAAACTATAACTATCCTTCATTATGAATTCTCTTGTCCTTAGAATACCACTTTTAGGCCTTGCCTCATCCCTTAATTTTGTCTGGATTTGATACCATATCTGTGGCAACTGTCTATATGACCTGATCTCTTTAGAGGCTAGCCAACACATAATCTCTTCATGTGTCATTCCTAAACACATGTCTCTATTGGTTCTATCTTTTAAACGAAACATCTCATCTTTTATCTCATACCAACGACCTGTTTTTTGCCAAATCTCTGCAGGATGAAGAATAGGCATAGATATTTCCTGGGCTCCTATAGACTCCATTTCTTCTTTAAGTATTTTATTTATTCTATTTAAAACCCTCCAGCCAAGTGGAAGAAATATATAAAGTCCTGAAGCAAGCTGTCTGATATAACCAGCTCTAAGCATAAGTTTATGACTAACTGACTCTGCCTCAGAGGGTATTTCACGCATCGTAGGAATAAACATCTGTGAATATCTCATTTTAAGACTCCTCCAATTTATTTAAAATCAGATAAATATTACCATTTTAAGATATTAAATAACAATTATATCACTAATAATCATTAAAAAAATTTAACATAATATATCTTATAGGACATAAAAAATATACATTAATTGTTAAAAAATTGTTACAAAATTAGTTAAATTATCATGCTTTGAATGGTCAGTCTTTATTTTTTTAGTTGGTGTATAACTTGTAAGCAGAATAAAAAAGATTATTTGTTAAGGAGTTATTAATTTTTTATTAATTTTCCAATGGCAGTCTCTTCTTTGTAACCTGTGATCACAATATCAACTAATGATCCTTCACTTATAGATTTATCTTCTGTAAGGACCTTTATATAATTAGATGTTGTGCAAAAAATCCCATTTTTATACCTTTTCTCCGACACCGCACTTTGTTTTATCCCTATATTTTTTTTTATATAAATAGACCTCTTTATTTTATCAATCTCCTTTAATTCAGCTACCCTTCTCTTTTTTGTAGCATCCTTAACCTTGTCATTTAGATACAAAGCCCTTGTGTTAGGTCTTTCTGAATATGGGAATATATGTAAATAAGAAAAGGGTAATAGATTTAGTAATGATTTTGTTTGAAAAAACCTATCTTCATCTTCGCCAGGAAAACCAACAATAATATCAGTGCCAATTGATATATCGGGAAATCTATTTAAAATAGTATCCATTCTCTTAATAAAGTCCCTTGTGGTATATGTTCTATTCATATATTTCAATATGTTATCATCACCACTTTGAAGTGGTATATGAAGATGATTACATATCCTTTTGTCTGACATTATTTCAAGCAATTCCTCATCTATTTCATTAATCTCAATTGAACTTAATCTGATTCTTGGGATCGAGGTTTTAATTAAAAGCTCCATTATGAGTTTTGAAAGCGTTACCTTAGGTTTTAGATCAAATCCATATAAGCCTAAATGGGTTCCAGATAAAACAATCTCCTTATATCCTGATAATGCAAGATTGGTTACCTCCTCAATTACTTTTGAAGGCTCAATACTTTTAGACCTTCCCCTTGCTAAAGGTATAGTGCAATAACTACATGAATAATTGCACCCTTCTTGAACTTTCACAATTGGTCTATGTCTGTCATTATTATTAAAAGAGGTATTTAAATTAAAGGTTAAATTTGATTTAGGTATTATATTGATAATATTAGATTTTTTACTATTAGGGACCATCTCAATATTATATCTTTTAGCAATGTAATCAGAATTTAATTCTGAATAACAACCTGTTACTATAACCTTTGACCCCTTTTTTAAGGCTTTATTTATTAATTGTCTTGATTGATAATCGGCCTTCGCTGTAACAGTGCAAGTATTTATTATGCATATGTCAGGCATTTCAGATATATTAACAATCTTATGGCCTGATTTTATTAAATCCCGCTGGATTTGCATACTTTCCGCTTGATTGGTTTTACAACCGAGGGTTAATATAGCTATATTCATGGTTATTTATATTTTTCCCCCTGCAATGAGTGTCTAAAAGATTTTAAAATCTTTACATTGATTAGATCTCCTATTTTGATTTCACTATCATATTCAATTGTGATAATTTTATTTTGCCTATTCCTTCCTTTTAGATTATTTCTATCCACACTATCAATAAGAACTTCTTGAATAGTCCCTTCCAATAGTTTATTTTTCCTTTCAGTTATCATATTCTGAAGGGCAAGAATCTCATTAAGCCTTTGTGATTTTATATCGCATGGCACCTGACCATCCATTTTTGAGGATTTAGTATTTGGTCTGTTTGAATATTTAAAGGCGTATATACCATCAAATTCTATATCTTTCAGTGCATTTAGTGTTTCTTTATGATCTTCATCAGTTTCTTGAGGAAACCCTGCAATAATATCAGAAGTGATTGCAATATTGGGTACCTCTTTTCTTAATTTTTCTATTTTCTTCATATAATCGGAATATGTATATTTCCTATTCATAAGGTTTAATATCCTTGTTGAACCAGATTGTAAGGGCAAATGTATATGTTCACAAACCTTTTCAAGATCCTTTATGGCATATATAACTTCATCTGAAAGATCTTTAGGATGAGATGTCACAAAACGTATTCTTTTTAAAGGATCTATTTTATTAATCTCTTTAAGGAGTTGTGGAAAATTAATGTCGCTATGGTATGAATTGACATTTTGTCCCAATAGGATTACTTCTTTGCAACCAGCTTTTGTTAATTCCTTTATCTCCTTTATTATACTTACACTGTTTCTACTTATTTCGCTGCCCCTTGTATAAGGAACAACACAATAACTGCAAAAATTATTACATCCATACATTATGTTTACCCAGGCTTTAACCTTATCTTTTCTTTCAATAGGGAGTTCAATGTTTGCAATTTCTTGATTTTTGGCAATAAAAACCTTAGCATCATTAGATTCAATGATTTTGTTCAAAAAGGGTATATTCTGGGGACCTATAATGAAATCTACATAAGGAGCTCTTTTCAGTATCTTTTCTCCCTCTTGTTGGGCGATACAGCCTGTTACAACTATTTTTAGAGAGGGTTTTCTTTTTTTTAATGATTTAATTCGGCCAAGCTGACTGAAGAATTTTTGCTCTGCCTTCTCCCTGATACTACAGGTATTGAATACAATAATATCAGCATCTTTTGTGTCTTTAGATTCCTCATAGCCCTTTGACTTTAAAATACCTGCAATTTTTTCTGAATCATGAAAATTCATCTGACAACCAAATGTCCGAATCTCCATGGCCTTACCTTTTTTTTCCATTGTAACTACCCCATTTTACAGTATAAAGATAAATCTTGACATTATTAATAATAACCTTAATAATTCTTTTTTCTCAACAACTTCAACTCCAGAGTAGGTATCCAAAATTTCGTGATGGTGCATGAGATTTAATTAAGGCAAGTGTTTTTTATGTGCACTTTATTTACTACTTAATTCTTATTCCACAGATATATTGAAAATTACAATACTTGCATTTATTTGTATCATTCGTTGCAATGAAGGGTTTTTCAGGTGATGCTATCTCTTTTAAAACCTCAAGTATAATTTCTTTAATGATATTAAAATTATCATAGCAAGCTTGTCCAGTCTCTTCAAATATATAATTAATAGTTTCATTAATATCAACTTTAAAGTTTTGTTGGCTTAAATCTATATATGAGGCATTAACTGAGGATAAATCAAGATTTTCTGACTCTAAAAACAAGATCATATATATAGGCAGTTGAAAACTTGGTATGACCTTTTCCCATGTTGTCCTATCAGTTAGGGAAAGTTTGTCAAATCTTATTTTACTACGTCCAGAAGAGCCTGTTTTATAATCCATAATAAGGTAAGTATTCCCTATTTTATCAATCCTGTCTATTTTACCTCTTAATATAAACCCATGCCATTGGCATCTTTTTTCTATCTCCAGATCCTCAATTATTATATCTGTTTTATCTGACCTATATTGCTCAAATCTAATATAATCAATAAGATGTTTTTTAATCTGGTAATATAACAAATAGTACTTACCACGTAAGGGTTTTCCAAAGTTCTGCTCAGCGATCTTTTTTATTTCCTTGTCAAGGGAAATTTCAAAACCAGCCCTGATTTTTATCCTTTTTCCTTTGAATGGTTCAAAAAAGTTCTTCAATACCTGATGGACAATGCTACCAATTATATTTGTCTCTATATCCTCACTTAACCCTTCACTTGGTTTGAGATTTAATACGTATTGGTAATAATATGCATGCCCACATTTAAAATATAAATCAATAGCAGAGGGGCTATATTCAAATCCCTTTAAAAATTCAACTACTTCCTCTGTTTTTTGAATAGGATCTTGCTTTTTTTTATGTAATTGAATCCTATAATTTATTCTTAAGATACTGCCATTGTCTTCCAGATTTTTATTAATCTTTTGTTTTTCCCAAAGTATCCTTTCTATAAATCTGCTACGGAGATTTTTATTATTTTCTTTATAAAAAAGATGCACCTCCTTTGCTTTAGCAAGTAATGTGAAAAAATAATACTCCCAGATCTTTTCCCTTTCCTTATATGTTGTAATACCAATGCTTTTCCTAACCCCTGTTGGAAGTATGTTGTCATCTTCTTCAATTTGTGGAAGTATTCCTTCATTGCAATCTAAGAAAAACAATCTCTCAAAGGATAGGCATCTAGTCTCAAGAAAACCAAGTATTTGCAAGCCTTTAAGTGGGGTACCTGGAAAGGGAACTGATTCAAGTTTCACGAGATGTTTAAGGAAATTAAAATAGCTTCCAATGTGCTGAAATTTAAGATTTAATAAGCCAATCTCCTTCACATTCTCCAATAATTCTATAAATTTATCATAGAAAGGTATAAATAAGGGGTGTTTTTTTGCTGTTGTTTCTTTTTCAATAAAGTTGACAGTAGAAATAACCTTATTTGCAAAGTCTCTGATATCAAAGATATTCAAATAGGGTCTGATCAGTTTATCATTTATATATCTAAGATGTTCAGCTTTTTCTCCATCTATTGAATTCTCTAGCTCATTTAAAGATAAAAAAGGGGTAATCAACCTTTTTTCAAGCCAATGCACGAGGATTCTTGTTTTCTCTGAAGACCCCTCCCATTGAATATTTTTTGTATAAGGATGGAGCAAAAGGTTAATATAATCAGGCATATAAAAGGCTTCATTATCCCTGGTGATCAATAATTGCATAAGATTTGACAAAAAACCAAAGATGGGTGTTCTTATCAAGGGATATCCAAGCGATACATTGTATTCTACATCATTTAGATTTGATAAGAAGAAATTCCCCAAGGGAAACAATATATCTGGTTCAGGAATAACAAAACAGGTCCTTTCATCGAGATTTAAATTTTTTTCTTTAATTATTCTGTTAATTGTAAAAACCTCACCATGAGTATCTGGAGATTGATAAATATTTATGTTTTCAGGGATTTTAATAGTAAGTTTTCTATCCTCTATATTCTCATCAATGCCTTTCAATGCCTCATATATAAATGGACCTTCCTGAACTATTAGAATGTTTTTATAATTTTTAAAAATTTGTTTAAAAATAATCCTTTCAGAGACTGTAAGCCCAAAGAAGCCTGCAAAAATATAATTTTTCATATCTTCAAGGCATTTGACCTCTTTGGAAACCGTCTCATATCTCATCGCTCTTGTAGATAATCCATGATGTAAAATTTCTTCCTTATAAATATTTATAAACTCATTTAAATTTGCTGTGATGCCAAGGTTCAAATGAATATCTGAGTTTTCTATAACATCATAGACAATATTTGTTATGTTTATTAAATTCTCTATACTTACCTGTTCAATAATTAGCTCCTCAAAAAGCCTAAAAAGCCTTACACCAAGAGGAAAAAAAAGATCAAGGCTTGGTTCTTTTAGATAAATTCCCTTGATCTTTCCTTCCCTAACTATTTTATAAATTATACCTACACATTCTAAATACCCAGCTTTTTTATGGGTTAGTCTCAATTTTTCTTCATAAACATGGTCAATAAATTCATCCATAGAAAAAATTCGTGGGGGGATATAAGATTTTCCAATTTTTTCAAAGAGATATTTTCTTAAGAAGTGGGCAGGTCGTTTGTTGGGAAAGACAACCCTGTATGAGGAATAATCATGATTTGTAACTTCAAAAAAATTTATTACTTCATTAATGATATCCTTTTCAATAGGAATAATTTTTATATTCACAATAAAACCTCAGAAACCTCCTGACTATCAAAATAGATAATAAAACCCCTTATATCTTTATCAATCCAGATATCCTTAGCAACCTCAAGATATTCTTTTAACTGTCTGAGATAATGCTCATTCCTCTCTTCACCTGTCTTAAAATCTACAACTATGACCTCTCTTTTATCAATTATCAATCTATCAAACCTTAAAAGATCTCCCCTTTTATTAACAAACTCAAGCTCATTGAAGACCTCTCTATCGTCCCTTTTTTTAAAAAATTGTAATATTTCGGGCCTTTTAATAAAATTAATTATTTCATCTGCCTTTATATCAAAATCAAAGGGATTGAGTTTTTTGAGTCTTTCTATTTCCTCTTTTATAATGCTTGCGGTATTGTTATCATAGAATTTTATAGACTTTAAAACTGCATGAATAAGATCACCCCTCTTAGTCTCTTTAGTATTAATGTAACGTTGGTATTCTAAAAGGTATCTCGGTTCATTATTAGATTTAATATATAGGGGCATTATTTCAACGCTTTTTTTATCGTCATCTTTAAGTTTACTTTTTTCTCCCATTTCCTTGACCTCGAAGGGGATAAGTGTTAAAGGAAAGCTTAATTTCTTATTTTTTTTAATCCCAATTACATAGAGCTCATTTTTTGCCCTTGTCAGACAAACATACAATGAATTTAAGGCATTAGCTTTATTAAAATCCTTTTTTTCCTTATACCATTTTTTTAATAAGTCAGCTTTTTCTGAGAGATTGGCTGTAATTTTTACAAGTCTCTTTTCACCTTCTCTTGGAATCCAAAGGGAGTCATTTTTTGATGAATCCTCATAAATCAATGCTATTACAGCTGGAAAACCAAGCCCCTTTGATTTATGTATGGTCATTATTTTAATAGCATCTAAATTTTCAGGAAACCTTATATCCCATATATCCTCCTCACTTTCTTCTATCTCTTTTAAAAAGGCGGTCAGATTATTAAACTGATTGCCTTCAAAATCCTTTATAACCTCAAGAAGTCTTATAAGACTAGCCGCATCTTCAGGAAAGTATTCCAAAAGATTAAAGGTCTGGTAAATATTACAGATAAGATCATAAATAGGTAGATAGCCAACGCGGGAAAAAATATCCTCAAAAAAATTATTCCATATATCCCCGAATTCTCTTCTGAAAGCAACATATAAATGAGATTCTTCTCTATTTTGAAAGAGAAAATTTCTTATCTGGGAAATGCTAATACCGCTATTTTTTAAAAATATCTCAGATTGTAAAAAAGCTACAAAATCAATGTTTGACAGTGGAGAGTTCAGAAAAGAGAGTAGAGAAATAATATCTATAATAATAGGTCTCTTTCTAATATCAAGGCTTGAATAGGATATGGCTGGTATGTTATTTGACACAAGCCATTGAGCAACCTCAACAACATCATTATTTTTTTTTGTTAAAATTGCTATATCCTTATAAGTGAAATTTCTACTGAGAAGGTCAGAAATTATCTCTCTTAATTTAAGAAATATTGAATCCTTTAAATCACTTTCATCATTTTTTTCAATTAATTCACAATAAACATAACCTGAATTATTATTTTCTCTTGGTTTCTGATTATAGGTAGTGTGACCTATCTTTTTGCCTATTTCACCAAACTCATCATCAAGGTATAAATTCTTTTTAAAAACCTTCTCATTAAATTCTAATATATTACGGCAGCTTCTAAAATTTTCATCAAGTTCATAAACAAGGGTATTGGTTGAGTCAAAGGTCTCTTTTAAATCAATAAGTCCTTTCATTATTAGCCAATCTGCATTTCTGAAGCCATAGATTGCCTGTTTTGTATCTCCTACTATCAAAACACTTCCACCATTTGAAAGGGCGTTTTCTAGGAGTGGTTTTAAACATTGCCATTGTATAGGTGAAGTATCCTGAAATTCATCAATAAAATAGTGATATACAGTTTCACCTAAGAGAAAATAGATTTCAGGTGGATTATCTTTTGTTATCCTATCAGAGAGTAATTTGTTTATGTCTTCAATAAAGATAACAGATTCCTTAATTTTTTCATCTTCCAATAATTTTTTAAAATCATTGAATAAGGATACAAACTTTGTATAATAATTTCTCGAATATGCTAAAGAAAATTCGCCTATATAAGATACAAGCTCTTTCCACTCCCTTTCTACTTCTTCGTATTCATGACACTTATTTTTATGCTTATTAACTGGACATAGTTTTACTGGTAAAGTAATTAAATCATTCCAGTTTTCATTTTCAATAATTTTTTTTAATTTTAAAAAACCACTTCTTGGACTTCTGACCAAACCATAAGAGTCTATCAATCTATCTATTTTTTGATACCTTTCCCTGATATTTTTGATTATTTCATTGGTATCTTTTATATCTTCGTAAAGCTCTATACCTGTTGAGGTTATTAGTTTATAAATCTCAAGGAAATATTTTGTAATCTCATTTTTTATATCCCACTTAAAAAAGCCTGAACTTGTTGAATTTGAAATAATCTCCTCAATGGTATCTAAAATCCTGTCATCAATACTTTTATCTACAATCCTCTGATTAAGAAAGATATCAAAGGATCTCTTTAAAAACCTCTCATTGTTCATTAAAATATCAAAATCTCCATAATAACCAAAATCAAGGGCACAGCTTGAAAAAATAGAGGCAGTGAAGCTATCTATTGTTTTGATCTGCAGGTCATTATAATGAACAAGTATCTGTGAAAGGAGGCCATTAGCCAGAGAAGAGATTTTTTTACTATCAAAAATATTCTTTTTTTTGAAAATTGTATCATTAACATTTTCTAATGTGTCAGAAAAAAGTTCAATAGTTTTAGAATCTTCTAAAGCGAGTCCTTTCAGCCATAACAATGTTCTTTCTTTCATCTCCTTAGTTGCCATGTTTGAAAAGGTGATGGCAAGAACATTTTTAAGCTGAGACCTTTCTATTTCTGGAAATATCAAAAATTGGGAAAGTCTTTTTGTAAGCTCAAAGGTTTTTCCAGCCCCTGCCGATGCCCTAAGTATATAAAAATGGGGGAAATTCATGATAATCTGTAAATTTTATGATATATAGCTATCTTTTCATTTACATGTATTTTTTAAAGGATTTGATTTACCATACCTGCTTTGCCTAATTAAGGATTAGGGACAGAAATGTTTGATAAAGATCCTTAGAGAATAACCTCAAAACTTTTTTCTCTATCCCCTATTAAAAAGAGCCTTCTTAATACCCTAACTTTTACCTTATCACCCTTTTGTTTAAAAAAGAGATGAATTCTAATATCATCAATACTGCTGACAGATATATCATCAAGGGCTAATATTACATCCCCTTTCTTTAAACCTGCCATCTCAGATACACTACCTGGAGTAAAACCCTCAATTTTAACCTTTCCATCGGTCTCCTTTAAAGTAACCATAAGTTTAGGTGAAACAAATCCATCAAGGGGTTTTGGAAAAACAATGAAATTGGATACACTTGTTTTTATCTCCTCATCATTTAGCACTATAGAGTATTCATAACCATTCCTTCTGAATGTCCTTTGTGGTATCCCATAACCATATATCAAATGGCCACTACCAACAATAACAATCATTTGATAATCTGGTTTTTCCCTCAAGAATTCATCTATTGATAATGACATAGTCTCATCCCATAAAACCTGTGATTGGTAGAAGAAGTCAAAATTTTTATGGTTTGGGTGTTGATCAAAGATGTCCTTTAAAAATTTTCTATAATTTTCATCTGTAAAATCGATCTGGGAAGGTATTTCCTTTTTTTCCTCTTCTGAAAGAGAATCTATACCTTGAGATGAAACCTTGTCTATAATTTCCCTTTTTATATTTAGGGCTATAACAGGTATCTTCTCTTTCCTTGCAAAATCCATAATTGGCTTATAAAGGTTGTAATCAAATCCCCATCTCTTAAAATATTCTGTCCTCCTTAAAAACTCCCTCTCATCAATAACCCCGTTTATATAATCATCAATAAACCTCTGAAAGGGTCTCTGAAACATCTCCATACCAATTGCTATTTTTTTATTATACCTGTAAAGCCTTTTAATAATTTGCATTTGGACATTATGATGAGAGAATTTATCATGGGATTCGCCAATATAAATAATCTTTTTTGTTAACAATGACTCTATTAGGTCAGGTAGTGGTTTAATTGATGAAGTCTCTATAAATAAAGGAAAATCCATAATTTCTTTCCTTAAACCTCTTTGTGCTTCATGTGTTTTTTTAAGTATATTTTTTCCTTTATCAAAAGATACAACGCTGTATTTGCCATAATGGATTATCTTTTTATAGGCTAAATCTACCTCTTCTTTTGAATTTCCATTGATTATGCCTACACCTTTTTTATAATTCCATGGATTTCTTTTAACTATTACACTAAATCCACCTTCTATAGGATCATATCTTCCAAATAGACTTTCTATTAGAGGATTATTACCACCTAAAATTACTAACGATGAGCTCTTTAAATCAATATTCTTAATATCCTTATGCTCTTTTAGTTCACAATTTTTCTTCCTATAGGAATTGATAATATCTTCATAAAATTCAATGTTCGTAACAGGCAGGGCTATAATTGGACACTCCTCACCTATAATCATTCCAATAACAGGCTGGAGTTCATCCGGTGATAATCTTCTGAATATATCATAATTTTCATCAATTACGAGCAAATTGGGCTCGCTTTCAAGTAGCAATTCAACTCTCTTTCGCTCACCATCTAAGGTTATTATTTTTTCTGTCTTTTCTTTGTCTAAATAATATATAGTTAAAGGAATTTCTAATAAATATGACTTATTCTTTTGAATGATATCGAAACTTAATTCAAAATTGCTCCCCCTAGCCTTAATAGTTACATTTTCTATTTCTATTTCAGGAATCCCTTTCTCATCTATCCATTGAGTGAAAAAATTAGTAAGATCCTTTCCTGAATTCTTCTCAAATATAACCTTAATATCATTCCATGAGGCCCTCTGAAGTTTTTTTTCAGAAATAATATCCCCTATTGATTTATAAAAAAGGTCTTCTCCAACCATTTTTCTAAGCATATGGAATACCATTGATGACTTTCCATATCCAATAGCCTTTGTTAGAAAATCTGTTCTTGAAATAAAGTCTTTAAGGGCAATTTCCTTATCCTCGATAACATAACTCTCATAGTCTGTAATTAGCTTTTTTCTATATTCCCATCCCCTACCCTTTTGATCTTCATAGAGATGGTCAGCCAAATATGTAGTGAGGCCCTCTGCCCAGTTACCTTTTTTATAATCAATATAAACATAGTTGCCAAACCACTGATGAAGTATCTCATGGCCTAAGGATGTCTCTACAATAAAGGGAAGTTTTACAACATCCTGTCCCAACACAGTGTAGGTAGGCATTGAATAGCCTGTAGGTAGAAAGTTTTCTACAATTGAAAACCTGTTAAATGGAAATTTACCGAGCATTTTTTCATAAAGAAGAAGATATTTTTTTGTGTAATCAAGATACTTTCTTGCTAATTCAATATCTTCAGGAAAGAAATAGGCATATAAATCTATGCCATTAAAACTGTCTTTTATAATTTCATATCTGTTCGTAGCAGTAAATGTTATGTTATCAACAGGTTTGAAAAACTCAAAAATAAATTCCGTCTCATTATTTCTATTAATTTTTCTAATATGTTCTGCCTCTGAAATAGCTTCAAAGTTTTTTGGAAGCACTGCCTGTAGTTTATAGACCGTTAACCCTTCTAATTGTTGTGGATACCAAATGCCTGTTAAGAAAATACCTTTTTCATTGATTGTATTCTGAATTGCACCATAATTTTTATCAGAATTCTGTTTATATGCAAAAATGCCCTCATATTTTATATTTAAAGTGCCATCCTCTTTGGGCAACATCTTTAATTTACCATCCTGAATTTTATACTCTGTTTTCTTTTCATTCAGAGTTATATCTTTTATAATAAGATTGCCTACATATAAGGTTATTTCCTTGTTTGCATATACATTAATATTAGAATCTCCATATATCTTTGAGTTATTTAAATCGAAGGAGACCTTTAAATCATAGGATATTTTAAGATCTCTATGATCTGCACATGCATGGGATGAAAGCATTGTCGTAATGAATATTAAAATAACTAATAGCTTCATTTTTTTATTATACACTTTTTGATATACTATATTCTAAAGTGTTGTAGAAATTGGAGCAGGATGACCAAAAGTCAGAATACACAAATAAAACCTTTGCCATTTGGAATATCCCTCGGATTGGTCTGGGGCGCTCTCTTGTTTATTACCACCTTAATTTCTTATTACACTAGCTATGCTAACTTATTTCTCAAAGTTTTAGCAGAGTCAATATATCCTGGATATTCAATATCACCTATAGGAAGTATTTTAGGGTTTATCTATGGGTTTCTTGATGGATTCATTTGTGGCACTGCTATCATCTTTATCTATAATAAACTTGTAAGTGCTAATAAATGAATAATAAAACCTATAAATCCATTCTTATTTTTATCTTCCTCTTATCTGTATTTCTACTCTCTATAATTAAGATTAATGATACAGATGCATGGCTTCATCTAAGTATGGGCAAGATAATATGGGAAAAAAGAGGTATGCCTGATAATGAGCCATATCTATTTACAGTGCAGGATGAACCTTTTGTGTATAGTTCATGGTTTTTGGTGTTATATACTATCTTGTTTACAAATTGTTCAATTAAGATAGAATAATTTTGTTTAAGGCGGCTACTATAATATATATATTGGAAAAAAATGCACGAACATTAATATATAATTATAAAGGAGATAAAAAGAAGGCTATAAAATATCTTGAAAAAACTATTGAAATGGATTCAAGCCTTATTAATGCAAGAAATATGCTAATCCAACTCTATCACGAGGTTGGAAGAAGTAAAGATGCTCAAAAATTAAGACAAGGGGTTCTACAATGAATAAGTCAATAGTATATTTTGCATCTTCAAGGGTCAAAAAATGGAAATATGAGGAAAGTATGCCGGGTAAACTTGATAGGCTTCTTAAAAAAATAGATTTATCAAGATATTTTGAAAAAAAAGAGTGGGTAGCAATAAAAACCCATTTTGGATCTGAGGGGGCTCATAGAATTGTAAGACCTGTCTTTATAAGAAAGATAGTAGATGAATTAAAGGCTATAGGTGCTAAACCATTTGTAACCGATACAGTAAGGATAAAGGGATTAGATTATCTTGAGGTGGCCAATCAGAACGGTATAAATCATCTTTCTGTTGGTGCTCCTGTTGTACTTGCAGACGGTCTATACGGCAATGACAATATTCTTGTAAAGGCAGGTCCATTACTTGGTGAGATTGCTGTTGCATCGGTTATTTATGATGTAACAGCTATGGTTGTATGCAGTCATGTGAAAGGACACATAAATGCTGGTTATGGAGGGGCAATCAAAAATATTGCCATGGGAGCTGTTAGTGGAAGTCATAGACATTGTGGCTGGAAATGTGGCAGGGGATCAATGCATGCCATTGGAGAGGGAGAGCTTGTGTGGGATGAAGAAAAATGTGCATTTTGTTACCAGTGTGTAGAGATTTGTCCACTTGAATGCATAAATATCAAGGACAATAAACTAACATATAATGATGAAAAATGCTGGAGATGCGGAAGATGCACAAGGGTATGTCCTGAGGGAGCATTAACCATGCCTGGTGATGATGATTTATTTATGAAATCCTTAGCAGAGGCAGCAAAGGCTGTTTTGAGCACATTTAAATCTAAAAAGGTTATATATATAAACTTTTTAACAGAAATACAGCCAGAGTGTGATTGTATGCCTGCTGCGGATGTTCCTGTTATACAGGATATTGGGATACTAGTCTCTGATGATATAGTTGCCATTGAAAAGGCTTCCATTGATATGCTTTTAAAGGAAACACCACTGCCTCAATCCCTTGCTCAAGATGCAGGCATTAAGAAAGGTGATGACATCCTTTATGAGCTTCATAAAAAAAAATATTTAAACCAAATTTATGAGGCAGAAAGAATTGATCTTGGGAATATAAACTATGAATTAATAGAAATATAAAAAAATGCTGCTACTATCAGAAATAGTAGCAGCTTAGGGGAGGTAACGAGGCGTAATTTTTTTATATCACAGTAGAGAAAAAAATGTCAATCTAAAATTTTAACTAACTTATTAATTCTAATAATAGAATTAACCCTGCAATTCAAGTATAAAGCATTTAAGATATTCTGTCTCGGGAACAGAAAGAAGGACAGGGTGATCCCTGCCCTGGGAGCGATATTCAATGACCCTAATATCCTTCTTTGAATCTTTTGCGGAACTACGAAGCATTTCACTGAAAATGTTTTTATCAATATGATAAGAACAGGATGATGTAGCAATGATTCCATTATCCTTAATAAGCCTCATAGCCATGGAATTTATTTCCCTATATCCTCTTATCGCCTCTTTAATTTTTTGTCTACTTTTTACAAAGGCTGGTGGATCAAGTATTATAAAATCATAAAGACTTCTATTATCTATCTCTTTTTTAAGAAAAGAAAAAACATCCTCTTTTACAAAATTACATCTGTCTATGAGGTTATTTAATATGGCATTTTTTTTAGCCATGGTTAATGAAAAATCAGACTCATCAACAAAGGTAACATATGCCCCATTTTTAACTAGTTGTAAACCCCATGCCCCGGAATAACAAAATAGATCAAGCCCCCTACCCTTTTTTATATATTTCCCCAAGGCAATTCTATTCTCTCTTTGATCAAGAAAAAAACCTGTCTTCTGCCCATGAAAAGGATCTACTTCAAAAAAGAGGTCTCCTTCCCTAATAATTGGCAAAACCTCAAGTTTTCCTTTAATTATTTTTTTTTCCATGGGAAGTCCTTCAAGGATTCTGGTAGGGGAGTCATTTCTGACAATAATAACATTCGGAGAAAATATCTCATCAAGTATATCAATAATTGTTTGCGCTAGTCTTTCCATTCCAAAGGTTAGAATCTGGATTACAAGACAATCTGCATACTTATCCACAATGACGCCAGGTAAAAAATCACCCTCACTGTAAATAACTCTAAAAGAATTATTATCAAGTAGTAACCTTTCTCTATATTTAAGTGCATTTCTTATCCTTTTATAGAAAAAATCACTATTAATGGGTTCCTTTTTCTTTGTTAGAAGTCTAATTGATATAAGAGAATGTGGATTAATATAGCCTATGCCTAAAAATTCCTTTGTCTTAGAATAAATCTCAACGAGATCGCCCTGTGAATAATCCTTAAGCCTGCTATATATTTCATTAGAAAATATCCATAAATGACCGCTACGCAATCTGCTTGTACGATTTAAATAAACCTTTTCCATATTAAAATTATAACATCAGAGTAGATATCATTACTAAACAATAATTTGTAAGAAACATTAACTTAATCACAGATTAGGGTCCTTACAAAAAATTTCATTGATTTATATTTTTAATATTGCTTATATCAACTGTTTTTTGTTATAAATATATTAAGATAATATTTTGCCTGCCCTGCTCGTGGTTAGGTGGAAGTGTTGATCCTGCAAATCAGATATTTTGGGAGTCAGCGTAAGGAAAACGGTGTGCAGGCCTCTCTTAGAAGAGGAAGCCTAAGTTTCCTTCAAGACACCCACCTGTCAAAACAGGGATCTGATTTTTCATCTACACGGCTGGGCGGGTTTTTTGATGACAATGGATAGCTGGAATTTAATAAATATATTATAAAATAGAATCTCAGGGAGTTTATAATTTAAGGATAGATAAATGCCTTTTATATATAATATCTAAGATACTTATAGTATAATCCCTGTTATTTTCTTGCCTTTTATTACCTGTCTATCTCATTGTCATCACAAAAAACATTTAAACTAAGGCAACTATAAACAATTTTTTCTTTCTCATTGAAGAGGGTAATAATTCAAAAGCTGATAATTCTCCATAGGCCTAAGAGACTAATTACCCATTTATAATGGGAAAGCAATTAAATACAAACAATTAGGAGGGAAGAGCCCAATGAATAATAATTTTGTAATCCTGTTTCTTGTTGCTATTGCCATTGGAATTGCAATTGGTCTGACATTTGTTATTATTTATAGAAACCACCTTCTATCAAAAAAAGAAGCAATTGAGAAGGAAAGGGAAAACCTTTTAAGGGATGCCCAGAGAGAGGCAGAGGCAATAAAAAAAGAGGCTTCTATTTATGCAAAGGATCTTTCATATCAGGCAAAAGCAGAGGCAGAAAGGGAAATTAGGGAGAAGACCAAAGAGATTAATCAGATCGAAAAAAGATTGAGGTATCGTGAGGAACAGTTAGAAAAGCGACTTGATCTGATTGAAAAAAAGGAAGCCGATCTTAACAGGAGGGAAAAGGAAATCATTAATCGTGAACGGGGTTTGTCTGAAAAGGAAAATCAAATCGCACTGCTTATAAAGGAACAGAATGCTACATTACAAAGGATCTCTGGTTTAACAGCAGAAGAAGCAAGACAGGAATTATTTAAAAAAGTTGAAGAAGAGGCAAGATTAGATGCTGCCAGGCTTGCTAAGAAATTAGAAGACGAAGCAAGAGAAGTCGCTGAGAAAAAGGCTAAAGAAATAATCAGTTTTGCTATTCAAAGATACGCAGGTGATTATGTAGTTGATGCTACCGTGTCAGCTGTAAGTCTTCCAAATGATGAGATGAAGGGTAGAATTATAGGTAGAGAAGGTAGAAATATAAGGGCATTTGAAGCCGCTACAGGTGTTGATCTTATTGTTGATGATACCCCTGAATTAGTTACCTTGTCCGCATATGACCCTGTAAGAAGAGAGATAGCGAGGATAGCTTTAGAAAGATTAGTTGCAGATGGAAGGATACATCCAACAAGGATTGAAGAGGTCGTTGAAAAAGTTAAAAAAGAGGTTGATACAACGATACGCGAAGAGGGTGAAAGAGCTGTCTTTGACCTCGGGATTACTGGAATGCACCCTGAATTGATAAAGATTGTAGGTAGACTAAAATACAGAACATCATATGGACAAAATATTCTTCAGCATTCAAAAGAAGTCGCCTATCTTGCAGGCATGATGGCTGGAGAACTTGGCGTTGATATAAAACTTGCTAAAAGGGCAGGATTATTGCATGATATAGGGAAAGCCGTAGACCATGAAATGGAAGGTTCCCATCAAGAGATAGGATCAACCATTGCTAAAAAATATGGAGAAAACGATTATGTAATAAATGCTATAGTTGCTCACCATGGTGAAGTTGACCCCATATGCATTGAATCAGCTCTTGTTGCAGCAGCCGATGCCCTATCAGCAGCAAGACCAGGAGTTAGAAGAGAAAGTATAGAAAACTATCTTAAGAGACTCAAGAAATTAGAAGAACTTGCTATGTCCTATGACGGAGTTGACAAATGTTATGCTATTCAGGCAGGAAGAGAGATCAGAATCATTGTAAAACCTGAAAAGATAAATGATGATATTTGCGCTTTGATATCAAGAGAACTTGCCAGGAGAATAGAGTCAGAGATGACATATCCCGGGCAAATAAAGGTGACTGTTATTCGTGAATCAAGGTATGTAGATTATGCAAAATAAGGTTTATTTGTGCTTGACAATGTCTGATTACAATTAAACATGCTCCTTTGTCAGATACTTTAATTGCAATTTAGTTTTTTAATTTTAATGATGATTAGATGAGAATTTTATTTATTGGTGATATAGTCGGCAGGAATGGTAGACAGGCGGTAAAAAGTATCCTGCCAAATATTGTAAGCAGGTATAAGATAGATTTTGTTATAGCTAATGGCGAAAATGCAGCAGGAGGTTTTGGAATAACTGAAAAGGTAGCAAAAGAACTCTTTAATGAAGGCATCCATGTAATTACTACTGGTAATCATGTCTGGGATAAAAAAGAGGCACTTTCCTATATTGTGAAAGATAATAGAATATTAAGACCAATAAATTACCCATCTGGCGTACCGGGCTATGGTAGCATTGTTGTAACTCTATCTACTGGTAATAAAGTTGCAGTAATAAATGTATCTGGTAGAGTATTTATGAATACCCTTGAATGTCCTTTCAGAACAGCACAAAAAGAGGTAAATAGGCTAAAAGAAATCACAAATAATATTGTAATAGATTTTCATGCAGAGGCAACATCTGAAAAAATAGCCTTTGGATATTATATGGACGGATTAGTAAGTGCTGTTGTTGGCACACATACCCATGTTCAAACAGCAGATGAAAAGATTTTGCCTAACGGCACAGCTTATATTACTGATGTTGGAATGACAGGTCCCCTTGTATCCGTTATTGGTATAGAAAAGGAGCAGATAATAGAGAGATTTCTCTTGCAAATGCCTAAAAAGTTTGATGTCGCTGGAGGTAAAGGAATATTTTCTTCTGTTATAATTGAGATTAATCAAAATGGAAAGGCAATAGGGATTCAAAGATTACAAATAACTAATCCATGATTGTTAAATTAAAAGGAGGAGTCTAATATGTTAAATGCAAAGGTTAAATGGGTTGAAGGTCTTCAATTTGTTGGAGAATCTGGTACTGGTCATGCAATTGTGATGGACGGATCTCAAGATGTGGGTGGTAAAAATACAGGCATGAGACCCATGGAATTGTTGCTTGTTGGACTTGGTGGATGCTCGGGGATGGATGTGATTTCAATTCTGGAGAAAAAAAGACAGAATGTAACAGATATTGATATTATTATAAATGGTGATAAGGCTGATACGTATCCAAAGAAATTCACTAATATAACAATTGAATTTATTGTAAAGGGAAAGGATTTATCAGAGGATGCTGTAAAAAGAGCTGTAGAGCTATCAATGGAGAAATACTGCTCTGTAAAGGCAACCTTAGAGGGGTCTGCAAAAATAAATTATAGTTATAAAATAATCAATGAATCATGACCTCTACCTTTTCCCCTTCATTAATTCCAAGCACATCACATGGTATTATCACTATTCCATCAGCCTTAACAAGGGTGGTTATTAATCCAGACTTGCCTAAAATAGGTGTTGCAAGCAATTCATTATCCCTTTTTTCCAGATAGACCCTTATATGGTCTTCTCTTCCTGCAGAAGAGGCTATACTCTTTGTTAGTCGAGCAGTAACCTTCTTTAAAAAATTTTTTTCAGAAACAATTCCCATAAGTTTCTCGATTATTGGTCTTACAAATCGGTTAAAACATACAATAACAGCTGCAGGATGTCCTGGAAGTCCAAGGATAGGTTTATTACTTATGACCCCCCCTATAATAGGTTTGCCGGGCTTCATTGCAACACCATGGAAAAGCACCCCTGGTTTACCAATATCATTTATAATATCTGCTGTCATATCTTTATTACCTGCTGATGTACCACCGCTTATAAGGATGATATCTGAATCTTCAAGGGAGTTTAAAATAGCTGTCTTTATCTCATTATAATCATCTCTAAATATACCTCTATTTATTGGTACAGAACCTGTTTCTCTTATCAATCCAGTAAGTGTATAGGAATTAATATCCCTTATCTGACCAATCTTTACCGGACTATCAACGGGGACTATCTCATCCCCAGTTGATATTATAGATATAAAGACCTTTCTATAAACATCTATTTCTTTTATACCTATTCCAGCTAATGCCCCAATATCCTGATACCTTAATTTATGACCTTTTGAGAGTACCTTTTCACCCCTTTTAATATCTTCTCCTTTCTGAATAACATTTTCAAATGGTGCAACAGATTTGAGAATCTCTATAGTATACTTATCAACTAATTGTATATCTTCAAGCATTACAACGGCATCAGCACCTGGAGGTAGCATGCCACCTGTAGGGATACTTGCAGCCTCTCCTCTCATTAATGTAAAATTAGCCTCATATCCCATAAGAATTTCATTTTTAATTGTTAGGTAGATAGGTGATGACTCTTTAGCCCCAAATGTGTCTAATGAATTAACTGCATAGCCGTCAACTGTTGATCGGGTAAAGGCTGGAAGGTCCTCAGGAGATATAATATCAGAACTTGTTACCCTACCATAACATTCGTGTAAATTTAATCTCTCTGAGGTAACACCATTAGGTATTAAAGAGAGGATCTTTTCTAAGGCATCCGAAGGAAAAAGATAGCTTTTATCAAGCATTTTAATATATTCTGCTATAAACAAGAAAACTATAAAGGTCTCTTTTTTAGGACAGATGAATTTTCACCATTTTGAAAAAAATCAATGATTCTTGCAATGGACTCATTATGAAGGTCAGAAATATAATTTTTATCCACACCTCTTTCTCTTTTCTTATTAAAGATAGATAAGGCAACCATGCTTTTGTATATCCTCTTATTTGTATTAAAGGAAAAGATGAAGCTATCAAGCCTACCCTCAAGAAATCTGTCATTCCTTAATTGGACATTTCTGCTAATCGTCACAGATTGTAGCCAATAATATTTATTAATAATACTATCTGCCTTAAGTTCAATCCATGTATGAACAATATCGTGTTTATCTTCTGTTAAGGCCTCATGTGCAACTGTATCAGAGGCAAGATGGCTTAAATACCCATATACAAAAGCCTTTTCTGACGTCTTTTTTGCCTGCCTGAGAAGTTTCAGTCCCATTTCCCAGCTATGGGAGTTTTTTTCATTAAGCATATACTTTTTACCTAATATCATATCTGCCATTAAATTGCCATAAATAAAATCCTGCCTGCATTGTCTCAGGATTGTCATGATGCCTGCTGGTATTAATGAGGCATATGAAAATATCTCGCTTCCAAGATATACATGGGTTATAGGTCCCCATGCAAAAGAAATAGAGGGAATAAATATAAATCCAAAGATTGATAATAAAAAGATCATGATTGTAATTCCTTTAAAAAATTAAGTAACAACCTTACACCTACCCCAGTTGCGCCTTTTGGTTGATAAGGTCTATCTTTATCAGTCCAAGCCGTGCTTGCTATATCAAGATGAACCCATGGTGTATCTCCTACAAATTCCTTTAAAAAGTATCCAGCGGTAACCAGAGAACCATTCTTACCACCACTGTTTTTTATATCAGCTATGTCACTTTTAAGGTAATCCTTATATTCATCATAAAGAGGCATCTGCCAAACCCTTTCATAGGTCTCTTCTGAGGCCTTTTTAAAAGTCTTCATTAAAAATGGATCATTGCCCATCATTGCAATAGCCTCATTGCCTAAGGCAATGGAACAAGCTCCAGTAAGGGTAGCTATATCAATTATAGCCCTCGGTTTATAGTATTTTAAAGCATATTCAATCGCATCTGCAAGTATAAGTCTTCCTTCGGCATCTGTATTAATAATCTCAATGGTCTTTCCACTTAAACTTTTTACAACATCACCAGGCCTTGTTGCATTTCCACCTGGAAGATTTTCTGTTGCAGGAAGAATTCCTATAATGTTCATGTTAAATTTTAATTGTGATACTGCCTTAATAATAGATAATACCACTGCACCACCTGCCATATCATATTTCATCTTTTCCATCCCATCAGATGGCTTCAATGAAATGCCACCGCTGTCAAATGTTATTGACTTGCCTATTAGTACAATTGGACTTCCCACGCCTCCTTTATACTCCAAAACGATAAAATTTACTGGCTCTTTGCTACCCTTAGAGACAGCAAGAAGGGCCCCCATGCCCTCTTTTTCTATATCCCTTTTTTCTAATATCTTTAACTTTACCCTCTTATGAGAGATTGACTCTGCAACCTTTGACATCAAATTTGGTGTCATGTCATTGGCTGGTGTATTGACAAGGTCCCTTGCAAGATAAACACTTTCTATAGAGGATTTTAACCAATTTAGGGGAAGTTCTTTGTTTTCGCTCAAGATGTTTATTGTTTTTATTGTGTTCCCGTTTTCAGATTTTTTGTATCTTTCAAATTTGTAAGTACCTAAAAGCCCTCCCTCTAATAGATAAAAAATAGGTCTTTGAATATATGGAAAGTTAATATTTAAGTTATCAAATATCCTACTGGATACAGATACCTCTTTAACATTGATGGCTTTTAAGTATGAAAAGGTCTTTCCACCTGCCTGCCGTATTTTTTCTGCAGTCAACTCCTTGACTTTACCAAGGCCAAGTAGTAATAATCTTTCAGCATTTATATTAATTGCATGAATATTACAAATCTCATTATGTTTACCATTAAACTCCTTACTTCGAATAACCCTTTTTATTAACCCTCCAATTAAGGAGTCTATATGGGAATAAAAGTCCTTCTTATCATCTTCAAAAAAAGGAAGGATTAATGCCTCTGTCTTTGCCTCAATCTCTGAAATATCATTGATATATATATTCATGGAGATATTATTGGTTCAACTTAGGGCGATTGAAGATATTCATTGCCTTATCAACATTGTCTTTTACTATACAAAAAACAGCTTGAACCCCTTTAATTATAGTCTCATTGATTATGTCCTTCTCATCTGGTCTAAAATCGCTTAATACATATTTTTCAACAGGTATATCTGGATCTCTACCAATTCCTATCTTAATTCTGATAAAATTCTTAGTTCCTATTTCCTGAATTATTGATTCAACACCTTTATGCCCACCAGAGGAACCATTTTTTTTAATTTTTATAACCCCAACTGCTAAATCAAGGTCATCATGAATTACTATTAATTTATTAGGTTCAACATCAAATTTACCCAATATTTTATTGACAACTATGCCACTTTTATTCATAAAAAGAAATGGTTTTAAAAGTATAATCTCTTCTCCATCTATAGGTCCCTTACCAATTATATACGTGGATTTTTTTTCTAATGGTATATTTGTTTCTTTAGAAATCTGATCAATTACCTTAAATCCTATATTATGACGAGTATTAGCATATTTGCTACCTGGATTCCCTAACCCTGCAATTACCCACATGAAATTATTTATTTTTCTTCCGTCTTCTTACCTTTCTTTATAACCTCAGGCTCTACAATCTCCGTTGGGGCAGCAGTTACAACCTCCTCTTTAGCAGATGTTACAGTGGCAATAACCTCATCTGGTGGGGTAATAATTTTAATTCCCTCTCCAAGCTTAAGGTCACTAACATGAATTGATTGGCCTATCCCTAAGCCTGAAACATCTACATCTATATGTCCTGGTATCTTATCAGGCAGACACTGTATCTCTATTTCCCTAAGGCCATATTGTAGAAGGCCTCCATCCCTTTTAACGCCTATTGGCTCGCCTTTTATTAAGACATGAACCATTATCTTAATAGGCTCTGTAGAGGATATCTCCTGAAAATCAACATGCAGTAAATTCCCCTTTACAGGATCAATCTGATAATCTTTGACAATAGCTTGTCTTTCTTCATCTCTAAACTTTAAATTTACTATAACCTGCTCACCTGCTGTTTTATTGATGAATTTTGATATTTCCTTGCTTGACAATTGCACAGGAATTGAATTACCACCTTTATAAAGTACAGCAGGGGTGATCCCTTTTCTCCTTAATGAACGTGCAATACCCTTGCCTGTTTTCTCCCTTTTCTGTACTTCTAAAGTTACTCTTTCCATGTTTCCTCCATATAAATTTTAAAAGTATTTTATTTTATACAAACAGTGAGCTTACTGATGCCTCCTCATGAATCCTTTTTATTGCCTCTGCCAAAAGAGAAGAGATGCTCAATACCTTTAATTTATTACAGATATTTAATTTATCATCCAGTGGGATTGTATCTGTTGTTATGACCTCTTCAAGAACAGAGTTGTTTATCCTTTCAATAGCAGGTCCTGAAAGGACTGCATGTGTACATGCTGCGAATACCCTCCTTGCACCGTTATCTTTTAATGCTTGTGCTGCCTGAGTTGTTGTGCCAGCTGTGTCTATCATATCATCAAGAATTATAGTATCTTTATCTTTTACATTTCCAATTACATTCATGACCTTAGATACATTTGCAGCCTCACGTCTTTTATCAATAATAGCAAGTGAGGCATCCAGCCTTTTTGCAAAGGCCCTTGCCCTTTCAACACCTCCAGCATCTGGAGATACTATTACAAGATCGGAATAGGAGCATTTTTTTATATATTCAAGCAGTACAGGTGCAGCATATAAATGATCAACAGGTATATTAAAAAAACCCTGTATCTGAGCAGCATGGAGATCTATTGTTAAAACTCTATGCGTGCCTGCTGCTGTAAGCAGGTCTGCTACAAGTTTTGAAGATATAGGAACCCTTGGTTGCACCTTTCTATCCTGTCTTGCATAACCATAGTAAGGGATTACTGCGGTTATTCTCCTTGCAGATGCCCTCTTAAGGGCATCTATAATTAACAACAATTCCATTATATTATGATTAATAGGCGTACAAGTAGGCTGTATAACAAAAACATCTGCACCTCTGATATTTTCATTAATCTGGACAGCTATTTCTCCGTCACTGAATGTAGATACAGTTGCATCTGTAAGTGGGATACCAATCTTCTCGCTAACTTTAACAGCGAGCGGCCTATTAGCATTTCCAGTGATAAGTTTAATTCCGTCAGGCATTTTACCTCCCACCTGTTTAAATTATTTCATTTTTACTGGGGCGCCAGGATTCGAACCTGGGAATGGCAGATCCAAAATCTGCTGACTTACCGCTTGTCGACGCCCCAAAAATGTTTAATGAATAATGGTTAGTACACCCTAAAATCTTTTTTAAATCTTATTATTTACTATTCGGCAATAGTCAACACCACCGAATTCCAGTAGGATGAAAAGATTTTTGATGCACTTAAGGCCTTCTCCTTATTATCAAAAAGACCGAAGACTGTAGAACCACTACCACTCATCAAAGCAAATGCAGCTCCTGCTTGCATCATTTTTATTTTAATATCTGAGATAATAGGATATTTTTTTGTTACAACAGATTCAAAATCATTCTTAATAAGCGACTTCATAGTCGCTATATCCCCTGTTTTAAGGGCATTATATATTAACTTGATATTATTAATATTATCTACTGTTTTTGTCAATTCTATATCTTTATATACAAAACCTTTTGAACTAATTTCCCTATATGCCCAAGCAGTTGATATGGAGATAAACGGTTTTACCAATAATAATATATACGATTTTTTTATATGCAGGGGTGTTAGGATATCTCCCTTTCCTTCAACTATTGCCATTGGACAATGAAAAAAAAATGGCACATCAGAGCCGATCATGGTGCTTAATTTTATTAATTCACTATTGTTTAATTTGAGGTCCCATAATTGGTTCAGCCCCATAAGTGTATAAGCTGCGTTACTACTTCCTCCCCCAAGGCCTGCACCAATAGGTATTTTTTTTTCAAGGGTTATTTTTACCCCACTTTTTATACAAGTATATTCCTGTAATACCTTAACTGCCTTTAATATAATGTTTTCATCAGCATTTATCTTAATGTTGCTAAAAAGCTCAATTTTATCTGAGTTTTCAAAAATTAAGCTATCATACAAATCTATGCATTGCATCAGAGAGATTATATTATGATAACCATCATACCTTCTGTTAAGGACATAAAGGGACCAATTAATTTTGGCAGGTGATTTTAATGTGATCATGATTATATTGTAAGAATTAATCCTTAGCCTTAGTTTTTAAATCCCTAATTTTTAGCTCTACTCTCTCTTTGAGGCCTTCTTCCTTTTCATGAAATTTTAATGCCTCATTCCATGCTTTTATTGCTTCATCAATATTACCTAATTTCTCATATACATCACCTAAATGCTCATAAATAACTGGATCATCTTTCACATATTCTATTGCCCTTTTAAGTGTTTTAAGGGCCTCATCAAGTCTATTAAGCCTGAAGTATACCCACCCGAGGCTGTCAATTATATAACCACTATTCGGCTTTAGTTCAATTGCCCTTTCTATAAGATGCAATGCCTCCATTAGGTTAATATTCCTATCAGCATAGGAATAGCCAAGATAGTTTAATGAATCAGCATTATTAGGGTTAATCTCAATTGCTCTTTCTAAGGCATTGACCATATCATTAAATCTATCAGTCTTGTCATATACAATGGCAATTATAAAATATAATTCATCATTGTCTGGGAAACGAAAAAGGGCGTCTATTAGAATATCTTCTGCTTTTGCATATTCCTTCATTTGTATATATGTGTTTGCAAGATATGCATAGATTTCGGGCTTTTCTTTCTCAAAGGTCAATATTTCTTCATAAATATTAACAGCATCACTATAAAGCTTCTGAACTGAATATATAGAGGCCATAGAAAGAAAGGCATTTATATTTTTCGGATCAATTGATAATATCTTTTTTAATTCATCTATTGCCTCATTATACCTTTTTAATCCTTCCAATGAAAGGGCAAGATAATATCTCACTGCTATATCATCAGGCTTTGCCTCAAGTATTAATCTAAATGCATAAACAGACTTTTCATATTGCCTTTCTTGTAAATATAAAAAGCCTAATCTCTGATATATATCCAGATTTTTAGGAATAATTTTTAAAAGTTCTTCTAACTCACCAATGGCCTTATCATAAGATTTCTCTGTTATATATAGTTGGGTGAGTCTTTCCCTAGCAAAGAGATTATAGGGATTAATTCTCAAAGCTGTTTTATAATAGCCTTCCGCAGAAATCAAATCCCTTTTTGTCTCGCTAATAATACCAAGATTTGTGTAAGCAGCATCAAAATTTTGATTTATAGATATAATTTTTAAAAATATCTCTTCAGCCTTTGTATATTCCTTTTTTTCTAAATTAATAGAGCCGATATAATAAAGAGCCATTGAATTTTCAGGTTCCATTTCTATAATTTTTTCAAGGAGTTCTAATGATCTATTATAATCGCCAACAGTGGCATATAAAATTGCAAGCATTAGGGCATGATCTGTCTTTTCAGGTTCTAATTTTATAAGCCTTTCATATATCTCTATAGAATTTTTTATCCTTTTTTTTGAGTTATATAGCTCAGCCAAAAGTGACAGAGCAGGTGCATAATTAGGATCAGAAACAATTATTTCCTCTAATACTGGTATTGCCTCATCAATCCTTCCAAGCCTAACCAGCATCTGGGCAAATTTTTTCTTTAGATATAGAGAATCTGGATCTAATGCTAATGCCTTTGAATAACGATTTAAAGCCTCTTCCCATTTAGCAGTTATCTCTGCTTCATACCCAAGTAAAAATTCAAGATAGGCATCTCTTTCAGAATTTTGTGAGAGGGAAGTGGTATCTATCTCTCTTAATTCAGTCAATCCATTAGTAAAAATGATAAAGTCGCTGGCTTTAAGATTTGTAGAATATGAGACCATTAGAAGATATAAAAAAATAGTTAAAGTGATAAATAAGGTTTTTTTTTGTAAATTTAAAAGCATAACTTATTATCACATATATAAGTTAAAAACTAAAAGGTAATTTGAACATTTTTCTTTTCTATGAAAAAAAGGAGGCAATCTGCCTCCTTTTTCATATTGTATTATTGTCATAATTTTTTAGCAAGAACCTTTGCACTTACAGGTAGTTGCTGCCTTCTTGGAGATCTTAATTATTTTCATAAAAGACACCTCCCTTTCTTAGGGTATATTCTGTGCTTCATGCAACAGTTATAATTTAATTATACCATACATATGGCATTTGTAAAGATCTTTTTTACCTTTATTACCGCTTTGTTCTGCCCTATACCTGCATCCCCCTCTGCAAAGATCTATAAACCTACAATTAATTTTATTGCATTCCAGATCCTCCAGTTTGATAGGATTTATTTTCTTCCACGTCTTAATAAGACCCTCATCAATAGAACCAACAGGCATGTCAGAATAAAAGGCGCATTTGGATATATTGCCATTTGCTAAAACTGATACAAGATTAAGTCCACATCCATATCCACCTTCACTACTATGTAGCCCTGTTCCAAAACCAAAATTCAAATATTTTCCACCTATCTCTGGAGAGACCATCAAAGATTGATCTTTTTTAAGATTGCCCACTTCACATGGCACATCTACTGTCCACTCCTTAATCCCTAATTTCTTAAATAAATTCTCCATCGCCTCAAACTCATCAAGATTTCCCCTGTGAACCATTGTGGCAATAGAAACAGTAATCCCAAAATCAATAGATTTAATTAATTTTTCCATGACTATTTTATATGTACCCTTGCCTCTTAAGATCTCATGACCCTTTTCCATGCCGTCAATACTAAACTGTATCTCATCAACATTAAGCCTTTTTATAAGATCATCTTTTAGTAATAGACCATTTGTAAATAGGATCTTTCTGAAGCTGTATCCTGAGAGCATCTCATTTATCTCATTAAAACCACTATGCATACATGGCTCACCTCCTGTTATAAGAAGGCGAAGCCCCTGCATGTATTCAAACTCATCTAATATATTTTTTATTTTATTTAGATCCAACTCTTGATTTTTTGGTTGGCCTATATAACAATGGCTACACCTTAAATTGCATTTATCAGTAATCTGGAGTTCTAAATATCTTAAAGATGGCTCAGGTGATTTAACAAGAGGAGGTCTTTTTATATCAACCCTTTCTTTTGTTAAAATCCCTTCAGATAGGCAATATTCAATAAAACTATGATCTGCTGTTTTTCCATTACATCCATCAGATGAGGCACACCTTTTTAAGAAATCAAAGGCAGGATCATCTAATTCATAGAGATTATCTTCTTTTATATTATAAACACATGGTTTTTCTAACCACTTTAGGGCACATTTGTCAGAAAGATAATATCTCATCTTTTATAATATAAAATATCTTTGCTAACATTCCACACATTACCTGTACCAGTTAGAAGCATAGCCTGTGATAATTCACCCTTTAACTTTTTAAGAACAAATTCTACCCCTTCCTTGCCACCACCAATTGATGCAATTGCCAGAGGTCTTCCTATAAGTACAGCATCAGCACCCAAAGCTAACATTTTTAAAACATCTGGACCGCTTCTTATGCCTCCATCTGCAAAGATTGTTATTTTCCCCTTAACTTTTTCAGCTATTTGAGGAAGCACATCAGCAGAACCAGGCATATGATCAAGTATCCTCCCGCCATGGTTAGATACTACTATTGCCTTAGCACCTGTATTTACAGCTAATTCTGCCTCATCAGGTGTCATGATTCCTTTAATTATAAAAGGCAAATTTGTTGATTGCACTAATTCTACTAATTCTTCAAAACTCTTTGTGCTTACAGGCTGGCCCTTTAAAGCCATAGTAATTAAGCCTGCTCCATCAATATCTATTCCTACTGCTAATGCACCTGCATCCTCAGCAATCCGAATACGTTTTATAATCTCTTCCTGTGACCGTGGTTTAATAATAGCAATCCCCCTACCATTATGTTTTGATATTGCCCTAATACCACTGCCATACATCTCTGGATCTGCTCCGTCTCCAGTCATAGCAATTGTGCCTGCCCTAATTGAACCAGCTACAATCTCATAAATAAATTCCTCTTCCGTTATTCTCCCACCCATATTATAAGTAGTACCTGTCATAGGTGCTACTAGTATAGGCATAGTAAGTTTTATACCCCACAAGTCAAAGGATGTATCTGGTTCCTTTTTATTATGAATAGTACGCATATTTAATTTGTAAGAAGCTAATGCCTCTATATTTGCAATAAATGAAGAACCGGTTCCAATCCCACCCATTCCAGGAACCTTACCAGCACATGCCCTACCATTACATATAGGACATACAATACAGAAATCTGCAAGCTTTTCTTTAGCGTTTTTTCTTATAGTTTCTATATCCATCTCTTATCCCCCGCTACAGATTTTTTTTAATTTTAACCTAAAAATCAATTTTCTTTCAGCTTAGACACAAAAATATAAAATTTTTGCTTCTTTTCAATAATAAATTATGCTCCATTTTTTCAGCTCCATGACAACGTATATTTTTAAAGTAAAACTTTAAAAAATAGTTGTCCATTAATTTTTTTTTTTAAAAGCTGCAGAACCTTCTTTATATTTAACAGGACACTCTTGAGGAAAGAAGACCTCAATTAGAAGGTATTATGACAACATAACTTCCATCCTTCCTTTCATCCCGACTTTTTTATCATAATTTGTATATCTATTCATAAATTTGATAAACTTTTTGTTAACATGTTTTTAATTAATTCATTAGAAAGAAAACTTTACCAACTTATAATCTGCCGACTTGAAGGAGATAAAATTAATGATAATGCATATTGTGATAGGATATTTAGGCTATTAGAAAAGGGAATTGGCGGATTTATAATATTTGGTGGCATTAAAGATCATATCAAGCCATTTATTGATAAACTCCAATCTTCTTCAAAAACCCCTCTTTTTATAGCTTCCGATATAGAACGTGGCGTAGGACAACAGATTAAAGGGGCTACAGATTTCCCTTGTGCAATGGCTATTGCCTCAGCCATTGATAGAAATAACCCTTCTGATATATCCATTCTTGAGGAAATGATCAGGGCTATTTCCCTTGAGGCAATAGATATAGGTATTAATATGCCTCTCATACCGGTCTTAGATATAAACACAAATCCTGATAATCCAATAATATGCACTAGGGCATTTTCAGATGACCCCCTAACAGTCTCTTTCTTTGGATCTAAATACATAGAAATTATGGAAGATTTAGGGCTAATAACCTGTGCTAAACACTTTCCTGGACATGGTGGCACATCTGTAGATTCCCACATTTCATTGCCTGTCATTAATAAATCAAAAAAAGATTTAATGGAAATGGAGATGGTGCCATATATTAATGCAATAAAAACTGGCATCAGCAGCATAATGGTAGGTCATTTAAGCATCCCCGCCTTAGACAAAAGGCCTGCAACGGTCTCAAAAAAGATAATCACTGGGCTTTTAAAAAGGGAGTTAGAATTTAAAGGTTTAATACTCACTGATGCCTTAAATATGGATGCCATTAGGGATTACGAAAACTTATATTCAGAGTGCCTAAAAGCTGGAGCTCACATACTTTTACACCCGGAAGATCCTGATACAACAGTCAAAGAGCTGAATAAAGCACTTGAATTAGGGATGATTAATGAGACAATTATCGATGAAACAATTGAGAAAATCCTAAAAATAAAGGTTAGAATAGGAGATATAAAAATTCATAAATGCGATTATTCAAAAAATTATGCACTATCTTCAGAAATATCAAAAATGTCTATTACCGCTGTTAAAAAAGGGGATGCCCTTTTGCCTATTTCAGATTTTAATAATGTAAGGTTAGTTTTTGCGGGTGACACTAATTTATATCAATCGTCGTTATTAAATGAATACTTTAAGTCTAATAATTTAAGTCCTTCATCTAAAACAGTTTTTATAGCAATATTTACCAAAATCTCAGCGAGGGAGAAGGCATTTACAATAAGTGAGGAGGAAATAGAAAAAATACAAAAATTGATTAAAAATTCAGGCTATTCTATTGTAGTATCTTTTGGAAATCCCTATATTTTAAAGTTTTTTAAAGAGTCTGATATTCTTATTTCAGCCTATGACTCATCAGAAGTGGCACAGATGGCTGTAATAGGGTGCTTAAAAGGAGAGATTCCTTTCAAGGGAAAATCCCCCATAAAGATCCCATAATGAAAACCAATATCAATCAATATCTTCAGGTCTTCAATAATAGGAGGATAACAGTAATAACTATACTTGGGTTCTCATCAGGACTGCCATTAGCCTTAACAGGAGGAACCTTGCAGGCATGGATGGCAACTACAGGTATTGATATACGAACAATTGGAATATTTGCACTCATTGGAATTCCCTATACACTAAAATTTTTGTGGTCACCTATAATGGATAGGTTTGTTCCACCAGTGCTTGGAAGAAGAAGGGGATGGATAGTGCTTACCCAAATTGTTCTTATGATAGGCATATCTGCTATGGCTTTTGTTTCACCTCAGAATAACCCATACATATTAGGCATGTTAGCTCTAATTGTTGCATTCACCTCAGCTTCACAGGATATTGTAATTGATGCATATAGGACAGATGTTCTCAGAGAAAAAGAGAGGGGTCCAGGGGCTGCCGTATTCGTTATGGGCTATCGTATCGCAATGCTTGTGTCTGGTGCACTTGCCCTAATTCTTTCTGACCAAATAGGATGGAAAAATACTTATCTTTTAATGGCCTCATTGATGATAATTGGAATCCTTACCACATTCTTTAGTCCTGAGCCTGAGGGGAACAAAACCCCGCCAATAAGCCTACAAGAAGCAATATGGGGTCCACTAAAAGATTATTTTTCAAGAAATGCTGCCATTTCACTATTGTTTTTGATTATTCTGTATAAACTCGGGGATGCCTATGCAGGCACATTGACTACAGCTTTTTTAATAAGGGGTGTAGGCTTTTCACCTACAGAGGTAGGAGCAATTAATAAGGGGCTTGGGCTTATCTCTTTAATTATAGGGGCAATATTCGGAGGAGCTTTAATGGTAAGATTAGGGTTATTTCGCTCACTCTTTGCATTTGGAATACTTCAGGCAGTATCAAACCTCACATTTGTATTTCTTGCATGGATTGGAAAAAATTATGAACTATTCATCTTTGCGGTTGCCTTTGAAAATCTTAGCGGAGGCATGGGAACAGCTGCTTTTGTATCCCTTCTTATGACAATATGCAACCAACGATATAGTGCTACACAATATGCCCTTTTGTCTTCCTTAGCATCCCTCGGAAGAATTTTTATAGCTCCTACATCTGGGTTTCTCGTTGAATCAATAGGCTGGGCAAGCTTCTTCTTTATCACTATGCTTGTTGCAACACCAGGCTTATGGATACTGTGGTCAATGAAAGATACAATATCCAACCTAAAAAGGAACTAAAAGTTTTACCTTGGCCTTAGGATTATAATACCAGCCTTATTTTGTAAATAATCCTCAAGATCCTCATCTATAACTGATCCCTTAACTGATGAGGCATGTCTTATATAGGTACTACCTCTTTTTTTTATGATAATGCCAACATGGGATACATCAAGTCCAATAGTTTCTGAATAAATACCAATGTAATCCCCTGTTTTTAATTTTTCCTTTATTAAGGGGACAAATAAGGAAGGTATATATTTGATATTACGGTTTTTTGGATTGATTCCCTCTATAAAAAAATTCTTATCCTCCTTTAAATTCAATGTTTTTAATATATTTTTTGAATACTTGTCTCCAATGTTTTCTGTAACATCTTCAATGAAATCAGAATTGTTCTCTATCCAGTCAGTAAAAAAATGATTTCTCCTTTCAAATTTGATTTCCCCATTTTTATATCTAACCCTCTTTAAGTTTTCTTTGAAATCATTAAAGGATATAGAAAGACTCATTGCCTCAACGTATTCGATAAAGGTAAAACAATCCATCTCTCTTAGATTTATAACAAAGACCTCTTGCTCATCTATGCCACCTATCAACGTTGATCTCTTATATGGAATACCCAAAAATTGATCTGAGATAAAGCCTATCCTGTTAGCCCTGTCAAGAATTTTAGATGATAAGGAGAGTATAAAAATTACCTTTTCCTCAGTGCATTTCTCAGTTATTATTATCTCTTTACTACTCATAACTGATATAATATCAAATCATGAATATAATAGATATACACACACATGGCATTAAAGGATATGATACAAAAACCACGGATCTGAATCACATATTGAAAATAGCAGAAATACAGGGATCACAGGGTGTTACAAATATAGTTCTTACAATTTATTCCGGCACAATAAAGGTAATGAGAGAAAATATGTTGTTAGTTAAAAAAGCCATGGAAATACAGAATACAGAATCAGATAGGAAATCTGCCCGTATCATTGGTGTTCACTTAGAAGGACCCTTTCTTAATCCATCCAAATGTGGTGCCTTAAACGCAATGACTTTTTTAGAGCCATCAGAATATAGTTTTAAAGAGCTCATAGAGGGGTTTGAAGATATTGTGAAAATAATAACAATTGCTCCTGAATTAAATGGAGCTATTGATTTGATAAAAATTATAACTAACTATGGCATTATTGCAAGCATGGGGCATTCGGATGCCACTTATAAAGAGGCTGAAAGGGGTTTTAATGCAGGTGCTAAAGGAATTACTCACATTTTTAATGCTATGAGGGGTATTCACCATAGGGAGCCAGGTATTGCAGGCTTTGGTCTTTTAAATAAAGACATTTATATTGAGGTTATTGCTGATCCATTCCATCTCCATCCAGAGATACTCGCTCTAATCTTCAGGATAAAGGATCATGAGAGAATTATACTAATATCAGATACTGTTAAAGAAACAAATATTTTTCTTAGAGGGTATAAAAATAAGTATGAAGAAAGCAGATTTGCTCAATCCTTTGGCGTAACAGATACCCATGGTAAACTTTTAGGAGGATGCATGACAATAGTTGAATCGTCAAAAAGGTTAATTGATGAAGGATATAGAGAAGAAATAGTAATGAAGACTATTTCTGAAAATCCAGAAAGATATTTATCAAGGTAATGTTATCTTACCTAATATTACGCCATGTCTAGAACCAGTGATATGGGGGATATTTCCCTCTCTTAATCTTAAGGTCTGATAACCTAATATTGCAAAACTGAGAGCCTCCTTTGCCTCTATCGGAATACCATAGTCTGAAATCTTACTTATTTGAATTTTTCTTTTTTTAAAAAGGTCCCCTATAATTTCTATAAGAAATCTATTTTTTACTCCTCCCCCCGTTAATATTATCTCATCAATCCTAAATTGCCTTAACGAATTATAAATATTTATAGCTGTAAAGTAGGTAAAGGTCCTTATAATATCCGCTGAAGAGAGATTAGGATACCTATTAAAGATGTCCCTTACCATATCAACCCCGAACATCTCTCTACCGGTAGATTTCGGATAGCCTAATTTTAAGTATGGATGGGAAAGGAGTTCCTTTAACAGGTGATCATTAATTTCCCCTGATCTTGCAATTGCCCCGTCTTTATCGTAGGACCTTTTATTATTAGTATAAATCTTTACCGCCTCATCTATTAGGGAATTTCCGGGACCTATATCAAAGGCAATTAACTCCTCTAACCTTTTTCTTAAAATAGTAACATTAGAGATACCTCCAATGTTTAAGATTGCCCTATGCCTCCCTTTTCTACCAAACAGTAGGTAATCTGCCAGAGGTACAAGGGGTGCACCGTGTCCACCTGCAGCCATATCACGGGTCCTAAAGTCAGATATTGTTAGAATTCCTGTTATTTCTGCTATTACTGACGGTTCACCTATCTGAAGTGTTGAACCTTTTTTATTATTATTTTTAGGTGGTATATGATAAATAGTCTGTCCATGTGAGGCAATGGCATCTACTTTATTTTTATCTATTCCTGTTTTTTTCAGTAATAATAAGGCTGCCTTTCCAAAAACCTCTCCTAACTTGAAGTTTAGCCTACATATGTGTCCTGTATCTCCTTTAAAGGCACACGATATCTCCTCTCTTAATCTTTTTGGGTACGGAATATGTTGATGACCTATAATCTGAACATGAATTGTCTCCTCTTTAGACCTTGTTTTTTCTTTATCAGAATTAATCTTTACTAATGCGGTATCCACACCATCGTGGGAAGTGCCCGACATTATTCCTATTATTAGGGCCTTTCTTTTGTTACCAAAGGTAATTGTCTTCCTATTTAGCAAGGGCACTTCTTAAGGAACCCCCTGAATCTTTCAATATTCCTATTGCATCTTCATAATCTATCTTCTTCAAATACATCAATATAGCTGTTTTAGCATTACCCTTTGCTTTATAAAGATATTCTTCCGCCTCTTCGTCACTGCATCCAGTGATATCCTTTATAATTCTTAAAGCCCTTTGTGTAAGTTTTTTATTAGATGGAACAACATCAACCATATATCCTTTATATACCTTTCCAAGTTTTATCATAGTGGTAGTGGAGATCATATTGAGGACAATTTTTGTTGCTGTTGCAGCCTTAAGCCTTGTAGAGCCCGCTACTATTTCTGGCCCAACTATTATATTAATTATTCCATCAAGAAAATCATAATTTATATCATTACACGTAAGTAGCCAGCATTTTGCTCCCTTGATAATCTTTGCCTCCTTTAATGCGGAAATCACATAAGGGGTTTTTCCGCTTGCCGAAATTCCTAAAATCATATCCTTGGATTTAACATCTGAGACATCAGTTTTTCCAGCATCCTCATCATCCTCAGCGCCTTCTATTGCCTTTGTTAATGCCCTTTCACCTCCAGCTATGATAGCCTTAACTGTATCATCAGAGACATTAAAGGTTGGTGGCATCTCTGAGGCATCAAGTACCCCAAGCCTACCACTTGTTCCAGCCCCTATGTAAATAAGCCTGCCTCCTGATCTTATAGTACTTATAGCCACGTCAACCGCCTTGCTTATTGGATCAATAGCATTACTTACGGCATCTAATACCTTTCTGTCTTCCTGATTCATTATCTTTAAAATCTCTTTGATAGAAAGGGCATCAATATCCTTGGAAAATTCATTTAGACTCTCTGTAAGCATGACAATATGATAACATTTTTGCTAATATCTTCTGATATGTTTCTTCAACAATTAATAAATGGGCTTACATTAGGTGCTGTTTATGCATTAATAGCCATTGGCTACACAATGGTATACGGGATATTAGGCTTGATAAACTTCGCACATGGTGAAATATATATGATAGGTGCATACCTGTCAATTATATTTTTAGCCCTTTTTACCGTTATAGGATTGACAGATTATAACCTTATCCTTTCTTTACTAATGACCGCTATACTCTCAATAATATTCTGTTCTGCCTACGGCTTTACCATAGAAAAGATAGCCTATAAACCGCTAAGAAAGGCACCAAGATTAAGTCCCCTTATAAGTGCGATTGGAATATCAATATTCTTACAAAATTATGTAATGCTTACCCAAGGAGCTACTGATAAGGTCTTTCCATATAAGTTTGGTGAAAAGGGGTTCCTTTTTTTAGATGTTCATATTACCTATATTCAAACAATTATCATAGTGATTTGCACATTTTTAATGCTTTCCCTTCATCTATTCATAAAAAAGACCCGATTGGGAAAGGCTATGAGGGCAACATCTCAGGATAAGATAATGGCTTCCCTTGTTGGCATCAACATTGATAGTATAATCTCCGTTACCTTTATTATTGGTGCAGGTCTGGCTGCAGTTGCTGGAATGATAGTAGCATCTTATTATGGACTAATTAATTATTATATTGGTTATATTGCAGGTATAAAGGCTTTTACAGCAGCTGTCCTTGGAGGCATTGGAAATATGCCAGGTGCAATGCTCGGAGGGATAGTATTAGGACTTGTTGAAAGCTTTGGGGCAGCTTACATATCAAGCGAGTATAAAGATGTATATGCCTTTATATTATTAATAATAGTCTTACTGATAAAACCATCAGGCATCATGGGGAAGGCTTCAGAAGAAAAGGTATGAAGGATCTCTTTTTTGCCATCTTTACTGCTATTTTATCCATGCCATTTGTTGGGCCAACAATCTCTGGTATTATATTTGGGATCCTCTTTATCCTTTTAAGATTAGCCTATTTTCTTAAAAAATCAAAAATTAGATTTAAAACTAAAGAAATTTCTTTAACAATCCCCCAAAAATTAAAGAAAAATTTAACCCTTATATCAATATTATTATTACCTGTCCTTCCTTTCATCCTTACGGACTACTATATTGACGTACTAATAATGACTGGAATATATATAATTCTAGCCCTTGGATTAAATGTAATTGTAGGATTTGCTGGACTTCTTAATCTTGGATATGCTGCCTTTTATGCAATTGGTGCATATACATATGCTATTTTAAATACAAAAATGGGACTGGGGTTTTGGACCGTACTTCCTTTGTCATGTGCACTAACTGCGTTAGCAGGTCTCTTATTAGCCATACCTGCACTCAGATTAAGAGGGGATTACCTTGCCATTGCGACATTGGGTTTTGGGGAGATGACCCGCATTGTTCTTAATAATTGGGATAGTCTCACAAATGGACCAAATGGTATAGGTGGAATAGCGCCCCCTACCCTTTTCTCTCTACCACTTGGAAATCTCACAAGTTTCTATTATCTCTTACTATTTATGGTTTTGTTAACAATAATAATCATTAAAAGGGTTCAAAATTCAAGGATTGGAAGGGCATGGTTTGCAATTAGGGAGGATGAGATTGCTGCATCTACAATTGGAATTGATGTGTCAAGATATAAGCTTTATGCCTTTGTTTTTGGGACATTCTGGGCTGGCATTGCAGGATCACTCTTTGCAGGAAAGATGCAATTTGTTTCTCCAGAGAGTTTTACCTTCATGGAATCTATCTTAATATTAAGTATGATTATCCTTGGAGGAATAGGCAATATTTATGGCGTAGTAATTGGTGCAATTCTGCTTATATTAATTCCAGAAATACTCAGAGAGGCTCAACTATATAGGATGCTACTTCTTGGCATAGGTCTTGTTTTACTTATGATATTTAAACCAAAGGGGCTTTTCGGTTCAAAAGATGTACATACTGTTAGTTAATAACCTTTATAAACATTTTGGCGGAATTAAGGCCATAGAGGATGTGAGTTTTAAGGTAAAACACAATGAGATATTTAGCATTATTGGCCCTAATGGCGCTGGTAAAACAACTCTCTTTAATTGTCTGACTGGATTAACAAGGATTACAAAGGGCAGTATCCTTTTCATGGACATAGATATTTCTAATCTCTCACCACACGAGATAGCTAACTTGGGTATTTCTAGGACATTCCAGAATATCAGATTGTTTAACGATATGACCTCAATTGAAAATGTAATGGTAGCTCAACATACAAAAATGGGTTATAGTTTCCTTTCAGCTATCACTCATAGGATAGGTTTCAGGGAAAAAGAAGGATTAATAAAAGAGAAGGCGTTAAAATACCTTGAACTGGTTGGTTTAAGGGATTATGCTAATATACTTGCTAAAAACCTTCCCTATGGGCTTCAGAGAAGACTGGAGATAGCAAGGGCGCTTGCTACAGAGCCGAGTATTATTCTCTTAGATGAACCTACAGCAGGGATGAACCCTGTAGAGACATCAGAAATAATGGAATTAATAAAAAAGATCCAGGCAATAGGTAAGACGATTATACTAATAGAACATGATATGAGACTTGTAATGGGCGTATCAGATAGAATAGTGGTGCTTGATCATGGTGTAAAGATTGCTGAGGGCTTGCCAAATGAAATTAAGAATGATCCTCTTGTTATAGAGGCTTATCTTGGTAAGGAGTTACAACATTAATTGTGCTTAAATTAATATCAATACATTCATCTTATGGCAATATAGAGGCCTTAAAAGGGATTGATTTAGATATAAACAAAGGAGAGATTGTCGCTCTTATCGGGAGCAATGGCGCAGGAAAGACCACTACACTTATGACAATCTCAGGTATAATAAGGCCTGACAGTGGAGATATTATTTTTGAAGGTGAATCAATAAAGGATAAGGCCCCACACGATATCGTTAAAATGGGTATATGTCAGGTACCTGAAGGCAGAAGAATCTTTCCCAAATTAACTGTATTAGAAAACCTTGAAATGGGAGCATATACTGTAAATATTAAATCAAAAATATCTAAATTTAGAGATAATCTGGAAAAGATATTCCATCTCTTTCCCATACTTAAGGAGAGGGCAAATCAGTTAGGTGGCACCTTAAGCGGTGGAGAACAGCAGATGCTAGCTATAGCTAGAGCACTTATGTCCAATCCCAAGCTTTTGCTACTTGATGAACCTTCTCTTGGTTTAGCACCAATTATGGTTAATAGGATATTTAAAATCCTTAAAGAGATAAATAAACTTAATGTTACTATATTACTTGTTGAGCAGAATGCAAAGGCAGCTCTTATGCTTTCAAACAGGGGTTATGTAATGGAAGGGGGGAAAATTACAGTATCTGGAAAAAGTAATGATTTATTGAATAATAAAGATGTTAAAAAGGCCTATCTTGGAGAATAACTATCCAGGATTGGATGTATAAATTTCATCAAACACCTTGTTAAGCTCAATAAAGGCGCTTAAGACGTCTGGATCAAAATGTTCTGGCATGGTCCTACCATCGCCCTCTGTAATTATTCTAAAGACCTCTTCATGGCTTAATGGAGATTTATAAGGTCTCTTACTTCTTAAAGCATCATATTGATCACAAAGCATCACTATTCTTGCCTCAATTGGAATATCTTTACCTTTTATGCCGTTTGGATAACCTGTTCCATCCCATCTTTCATGATGATTTAACGCAATAGAAGATGCTAATTGCATCAATTCATAATCGCTATTGTGGAACATTTTTTCTCCAATTACTGTATGGGTTTTTATAACATTAAATTCCTCTTCTGTAAGCTTACCAGGCTTTAGGAGTATACTGTCTGGAATGCCAATCTTGCCTATATCATGCATAGCGCTTGATATTGTCAATGCTTCTACGAAATCAGAGGGCATATCCAATGCCTCTGCCACTTTGTTTGAGTACATGCCAATCCTTGAGATATGAGCGCCCGTAGTAGCATCCCTATGTTCTGCGACCACTGATAATCTATAAATTACCTCTTTACTCATCTGTTTTACTGATTTAAGGGCTTCTTGCAACTCTTTTGTCCTGATTTTTACTGTTTCTTCAAGTTTATTCTTATATCTCTTTTCTTCAAGAACAAGTTGATTAAACCTTATTGCCTTTTCAATGCTATGTATAATGAGATCAGGTGTAAATGGTTTATTTATAAAGTCATGAACCCCTTTTTTTATAGCCTCAATAGCCATTTCAAGATCTGCATAGGCAGTCATGAGTATTACAGGTATGTTGTTTTTTTGGTTATTAATCCTTTCAAGAAGTTCCAGACCACTAATCTCAGGCATTCTAATATCAGATAAAACAACATTAATATATCCATTATTGTTAATCAATGACAATGCCTCATTAGCACTTTTGCAAGAATATACTTTGTATCCTTTTGAACTTAAGAGAAATGTAATAAATTCTAATACTGAATCGTCATCATCTACAACAAGAATAGCATTATCTTTCTCGTAAGTCATCTGTCCTCTCCTAAACTTTACTTAAATACTTACCTCAGGTAAAAGTATTTGAAAGGTAGCACCTCTATCATTTTCGCTTAAACAATTAATATATCCATTATGTTTTTTTATTATCCAGTAGGCAACAGAAAGACCTAAACCCATGCCATTACCTGTAGTAAAAAAAGGTTCAAATATCTTTTCTTTGATTTTATCATCTATTCCACATCCTGTATCCTTAACAGTTATTGATACAAAATTATTTTTATCCTTATTATCTATTCGTCCTGTCTTAATAGTAAAAATTCCACCATCTGGCATTGCATCTCTTGAATTAAATGCTAATATAGTCAATACCCTTTCTATCTGAAATCTATCAACTGATGCATTCAATTCATAATTGCAAAGATCAAGCACTATGCTTATCTTTTGTCCTAATATCTCAGATGCTGAAATTCCAAAATTTTTAACAATACTATTAATATTTAATTGACTTGGTCTAATATCAATATCATTACTAAATGACTTGAGGGCCTCTATCTGTTTTGAAGCCCTTTGCGATGCCTCAAGGATCTGATGTATATATATAAGAGAGGAATAATCTTTTTTTTCAATTTTATGTTTTAAAATCTCTCCACATCCTACTATAGTTGTTAGGATATTATTAAAACTGTGGGCAATACCATTTGAAAACTGTCTAATTATATCTTTCTCAAGGTTATTCATTGAGATAGTCCAGCTATCATTCTCATCAAACAAATTTAATTAAGTCTTCAAAAATTTCCATAAACCACCCTTCATAAAATCTTTTATATCAAAAAAGATGCCAAATAAAACTAATTGTTTTAATTAGATTTTTATGATTAGTAAATATGGAATATTTCTACTTATAAGGAAAAAATAGAAAAAATTTAGGAGATATTATATTCTTTTATCTTTTTTAGGAGTGTTTTATAGTCTATTTGTAAAATAGAGGCAGCCTTTGATTTATTGCCACCTGTAAGGTCTAATACCTGTTTAATTATTATCTTTTCTGCGTCTTTTAATGTTAACGCGTGTTGTTCTTTAAATGGCGACTCAAAAACCTCACTTTTGTCATTTGTATCTATTGTAATAAAGTTTATATGCTCTGTTTTAATATACCCATCATCTGAAAGAAGAACAGCCCTTCTTATAACATTCTTTAACTCTCTTATATTACCGGGCCAGCTATATCCCATAAGAACATTATATACATCATCAGATATCTCCTTGATAGGCTTGCTAAGTTCCTCACAGGTATCCCTATAAAATTTTTGTGCAAGGAATGGAATATCCTCTTTTCTTTCTCTCAAAGGTGGTATGGTAATCATAAATTCGCCAAGACGGAAGAAAAGATCCTCTCTAAATTTGCCATCCTTTACTGCCTTTTTTATATCTGTGTTAGTAGCTCCAATGATACGGACATCTATCTCAGTAGGCTGTGTACTTCCCAATGAATAAAGCCTTTTTTCCTCAACAACCCTAAGAAGTTTACTCTGTACATAGGGAGATATATTTTGCAACTCATCTATTAGAATAGTTCCTTTATTGGCTATTTCAAAAAGCCCTTTTTTCTTTTTGTCAGCTCCAGTAAAAGCACCCTTTTCATGTCCAAAGAGTTCACTTTCAATAAGAGTCTCTGGTATTACACCCATATCCACAATAATAAACGGGCCATCAGCCCTTTTACTCATATTATGTATGATATTTGCTATGAAAGACTTGCCTGTTCCTGTTTCTCCTTGAATTATTACTGAAAAATCACTCCAGGCAACCTGACGAATTTGTTTTATAACATCTTTTATAACTTTGCTTTTGCCAAGAAGCCATTCAAGTGAACTATCTACTCCTGTATTTAATCTCTTTACATCCTTTTCAAGTTGGTATCTTTCTATAGCCCTTTTGAGTGTTAATATCAATCTGTCAAAGTCTGGAGGCTTTGCAAGAAAATCATAAGCACCTAATTTGATAGCATCAACAGCAGTCGGGATATCCCCAAAGGCTGTAATCATGATAATAGGGATATCTGGATTTATCTTCTTGAGCTCTTTCATGGTGGTGATACCATCCATATCACCCATTTTCATATCAAGAAGTACTGCATCTGGCATCTGTTTTTTAATGACCTCTATAGCTTCCTTACCATTAGATGCCTCTATGGTGAGGAAATCATTGTCTTTAAGAAACTCGGATAATACAAATCTTATAGCTTTCTCATCATCAACAATTAAAACTTTATTCATATCTCTTTTATTTTAAATTATATAATCAATTTATTCAATTAATCCTTATAACCCCTGGCTCTCCTACAGCCCCATCAACCAGATATTTAAACTCAAGGAAATGATTTATTACCCATAGATTTGTCATTAGGTGATTGGAGATATTGGAAGTGGTAAATTCAGAAAACTCTTTACAGATTGAAAGATACAGTATTATCTGATCTGAAATATAAGGATCCATAGCAGCATTAGTGCAATAGTGCTTGATTAAATCCTTAGCTAAATCCTCTCCTACCATCTCAGCCCTTTTACCCCTTTCTCCAAGAGATGTAAAACCTGCTATGGAATTTTCTGATTCCAATTGAGCATATATAAAGGTACCCTGTCCTAATGTCGGAATTTTATTAATTACATCCATTTCTACAGATAAATTCAGTTCCCTTATTCTTTCAATAAAGGCATTTTTTTGTCTTTCAGCAATTGAGATTGGGAGATTTCCAGCACCTGAATATCCCTTTATTCTTTTTATGATCCCTCTCTCTTTAATTCTCAAGGGTTTTATCTCTTTTATTGGATTAATCTCCGCCCTTATCTCGCCACCTCCCCTTGGATAAAATCCATATTTCTCTATACTAACATTTATCTCTATCCCTATTTTTTTTAAAAAATAAGTAAATACCCCTTCTATATAATGAAAAGAGGGGCTAAAGGGCACATGTGTGCCACCTTTCAATATAATACTACTCTTTTTATTAGAAAAAATAAGGGAAGGGACAATTGTCTGAAGGATTAAAGATGTAGAACCTGCGGTCTTTACATCAAAATAAAAACTTCCTGGCCTTACCTCTTCTGGTATGAAAAAAAGCTCTGTTGAACCTATATTATCACCTTTAACCTTTGCATTTGATAAGGCCTGCACTGCCTTTACACATACAAGATGCTGTGGCATTAGACCTGGCTTCTTTCTATTTTTTCTTATATTAAAGATTCTGAATGGTTTTTTTAAAAGGCATGAAAGGCTAAGAGAAGTCCTTAAGATCTGACCTCCACCCTCCCCATAACTTCCATCAATCTCTACCATTTCATTAGATATAGACCCTATTCCCTTTGATTCCAAAGGATGTCAATATCTCATACGGTATTGTATCTGCCTGAAAAGATAATTTATATGCATCAATAATTTTATTTTTCTGTTTGCCTAGTAATATCACCTCATCACCTTCTTTTACCCCTTTTACCTCTGTTAAATCAATCATTGCCACATCCATACAGATTCTGCCAACAATAGGGGCAAAATTATCATTTACAATCACTTCTCCTCTATTTGAAAGGCTTCTTAACAAACCATCGGCATAACCAACGGGAATGACCCCTATAAGGCTATCACGCCTTGTAATAAAGGTCCTTCCATAACTGATGGATGTTTTTGCTGGTATTCGTCTTAATTCCAGTATATTAGTCTTTACACTCATTGCTGGTTTAAGATCCAGTTCTGTATTATCATTATTCCTTGATTTTTTCATAGATGTATACCCATATAAAATTAGACCCGGTCTAACAGCATTAAGGTATGATTCTGGCAATGTGGCTATAGCAGCACTGTTTGCCATATGGTAAAAATTTATTTTTAGCCCACTACTTTGAAGTTTCTTCTTAATTATATGAAATCTCTCTATCTGACTTTTTGCATAGGTTAAATCATCAATGTCAATATCAGAAAAATGGCTAAATATGCCTTCAATATTTATTCCTTTAAGATTCGCTATTTCCAATATATCATTTGCAATGTTATCACCAAAAAAACCCGTCCTACCCATTCCTGTATCCACCTTAATATGAACAGGTATCTTTTTTCCCTTTCTTACAGCCTCTCTTGATAGGGCTTTAGCAATTTTTTTATTGCCTATAGCAGGTATTAAATCATATTTAAAAATATCTTCTATATCTGAATCAAAAAGAACAAGGATAGGTATGTTTATGCCTGATGCCCTTAATCTTTCAGCCTCACCTGAAAAGGCAACAGCAAGGCATTCCACACCTTCTTTAACTAATCTCCTAGAGACATAAACATCTCCATGACCATAGGCATCAGCCTTTACAACTGCAATGATAGGCTTATTTGAGGTTAGTTGTCTAACAACCTTAAGATTGTGGGAGATAGAGTCCAGATTTATTTCTACAATAGGGCCTCTCTGCATTAACCTGTAGCTTTCTTTTCTGAAACATCCTTGTCTTCTTGTATGTTCTTCTTAGGTGTCACATCTATCTCATCAGGCTCATTGGTTGCCTTTTTGAAGTTTCTTATAGCCTCTCCTATTCCCTTTCCTATCTGAGGCAATCTTGATGCACCAAATAGGACGAGAACTATTATTAATACAATCAAAAGTTCCTGCATGCCAAGACCAAACATATAATTACCTCCTTATTTGTTACTGCTATGATATTAGTAAACTCTATTTAATAGAGATACTATGTGAAAAAGTCCCCTTTCTCCAGTAAATAGCCTTAAGGTTAACCAATTTATTTTTTTATATATTAAAAGTTCCAAAAATTTTCTTATAATCCTCTGGTGTATTAATATTTACAAAAGACCTACCATCATCTACCATTATTATATCAGTTTCTGGTATAAAATTTGTCTTTACCTCATTTAAAAACCTCTTCAATGATGTCATGTTATTAAGGATGGCATTCTCAAGATATGAAATTAGGATTTTGCTATATATCCCAATCAAGGGCTGAGGTCTTCCATCATAAATAGGAATTGTTGCATCAATTTGTTTTAATCTTAAGGTTTCCTCATGTCTTTTACAGATAAAATGAATTAAATCCTTTCTTATAAAAGGCATATCACAGGCAACAATAAAAACACTATCAGCTGATGCATTGATCAGGGATGAATAAATACCAGACATAGGTCCTCTTGATGGAATTACATCGCCAATTAAAGGTAAATCTAAATAGTAATACATATCTGGTATGTTTGTGTTAATAAATATCTCATCAAATATTTCCTTTAATAAAGAGAGGTTTCTTTCAATTATTGATGTATTATCAACCTTTATAAAACTTTTAATATAAGGGAATCTTAGATTTTCTCCACCAGCAAGAATAGTTGCGCTCCTAATTGATGGCATATTATTTTTTTACCAACAAGATAACTGCGTTATTTATTTAATAATCACCCCTGCGTATCCTACAACCCTATCATAATCACCGCTTGTATCACCTGATGTAGAATATTTTACAAGCCTTGCCTCTTTAGCACCGAGCTTTTTTGCAGCATAAAGCATTATTACAGTTGGCAGGACACCGCACATAGAAATTCCCTCTTTATATACAACACCATATAATCCCTCTGGATTGAGATTAAGGATCTCATCAAGGGCAAGCTTATCCAGTTTCCTTGCTATATAATCAGGTTCATAATGGCTCATATCAGAACTCGCCAGAATTACAACATCATAACCAATGTCCCTTATAGCTTCAGCAATGGCATCGCCTATCTTACCACATACCTCAAGGGATGCCCTCATAACAGTTATTGGAACAATCTTAACTGAATCCGAAAAATAGGCTATAAATGGTAATTGCACCTCAAGGGAGTGTTCAAACAAGTGAGCCTGTATATTCTCTGAAACATAACTACTTTTTTCTATTATTTTTCTACTAAGTTTTTCATCAATGGAAAATATCCCAGTAGGAATCTCCCACTGGCCTGAGGCCATAATAGAAACATTAGCGCCCATTCCTGTATGATTTGGCCCAATAAGAATAAAAGTATCTGGGAATTGAATAGATGAATAGACAACTCCTGCAACATGACCTGAGTACATTAATCCAGCATGGGGAGATATAACGCCTATGGCCTTTTCTTTTTTAAGACCATGAACAATATATTTCTCTACCTGTTTTTTTAATTTTTCTGCCTTTTCATTATAAAATTGACCTGCTACTGATGGTTTTCTAATCATTTACTTAATATACCTCTTCTTCCTCGTAATATGGTATATTTGTAGAATCAACAAATCTTGTGCAATCAGCAAGATATGTAAGGGTAACAGTATCTGTTGGGCCATTTCTCTGTTTGGCAATTATTACCTCTGCCTTGCCCTTGTTTGAAGGATTGTTTTTATTATACACTTCATCCCTATAAAGGAAAATAATCACATCAGCATCCTGCTCAAGGGCTCCCGATTCCCTAAGATCAGCGAGGGTTGGTTTCTTCTCTCCCCTTTGTTCTACAGCCCTATTTAACTGACTTAATGCAATTACAGGGACCTTAAGTTCCTTTGCAAGAGACTTAAGAGATCTTGATATTTCTGATATCTCCTGCTCCCTCCGTTCGAAATTGCCCCTGCTCTTCATAAGCTGAAGATAGTCAATTATTATAAGGCTTAGTCCACCCTTTTCCATCTTCAATCTCCTGGCCTTTGCCCTTAGCTCAAGCACAGTAATAGCAGAAGAATCATCTATGAATATAGGTGACTCCGCAAGCCTTCCTGCAGCATTAGTCAATTTTGGCCAGTCCTTTTTGCTTATAAATCCCTTTCTCACAAGAGAGGCATTAATAAAGCTTTCTGCGCATAACATTCTCATAGCAAGTTGTTCCTTTGACATCTCAAGGCTATATATAGCTACAGGTTCTTTTAAATTAATGCCCACATGTTGGGCAATATTAAGTGCAAAGGCTGTCTTACCCATACCAGGCCTGCCGCCGATGATTATAAGGTCACCTGGTTGAAATCCAGAGGTTAGGTTATCAATATCCTTAAATCCAGAAGGGACACCTGTTATTGCCTCTTTTTTATTAAATAAATGTTCTATGGTCTTGAAGGTATCCTTAATAACATCTTTAAGACTGGTAAATGCTGTCTTTGCCCTCTTGTCAGCTATCTCAAATATCATCTTTTCTGCATAATCTACCATCTCATCAGCATTATAACTGTCTTCGTAAATCTTTGAAGTAATAAGGGTAGCTGCCTGTATTAATCCCCTTAGCATTGCCTTTTCCCTTACTATTTTTGCATGATATTTAATGTTTGCAGATGTAGGCACAGCATTTGCAAGATAGGTAAGGTAGGGTATGCCTCCAACAGCATCAAGATTATTATTTTTTCTCAGATAATCTGTTATTGTTATGATGTCAATGGGCTCATTCTTCTCAAAAAGATCTATAATGGCATTATATATACGTCTATGAGCATCTTTATAGAAATCCTCTGCAATGAGTATCTCTAATGCCTTTGGCAAGGCTTCATTATCCAATATAATAGCTCCAAGAACAGCCTGCTCTGCCTCTATGTTTTGAGGAGGAAGCCTATCAATCACTTCTCTATACATATCAATATTTTTTGGGCTTAAATTACTATCCCTCATCCTTGCCTCTCAACGTAACAGACCTTTTATGCCTTTTTAAAATTTTATTCACTTACCACCTGAACATTAAGCTGAGATGTGATATCAGGATGTAACTTAATCTTCACAGTATAGTTGCCAAGCCTTTTTATAGGTTCTTCAAGGATAATTTTCCTTTTATCAATTTCTATGCCTTGCTTTTTTAAGGCCTCTGCAATATCCATAGCTGTAACAGAACCAAATAGCCTATTCTCTTCTCCTGCCTTTGCTGTTATGACCACAGTAGTATCTCCTATCTTTGATGCAAGCCCTTCAGCGGACAACTTAGCCTTTCTTGCAAGCTCCTGAATTTTCTTTCTTTCATGCTCTAACATCTTAATATTCTTTGGATTTGCCTCTACAGCAAGACCTTTTGGTATAAGAAAATTTCTTGCATATCCATCCTTTACATTTACAAGATCGCCTACATTGCCTAAGTTCTTCACATTCTCCTTAAGAATTACCTGCATACAATTTCTCCTTTCAAAAATTAGTTTCATTTAAAATACATAAATTTTATAATTTTAAATAATTATTTTATGATACCTTATCTATATTCATAAGCTCAACTTAAATCAATAATTCATTTTATACATCCTTTGCCTTACTATTTCATATAAGCATACAGAAGCAGCCATGGCAACATTAAGGCTTTCAGCTTTGCCAATGATTGGTATTTTTATTAAATCTGACATCTTTCGGAGTGTCTCGCTGACACCTCTTGCCTCATTGCCAAAGGCAATAGCTATAGGTTTATTAAAATCTGTTTCATAAATAAGCCTTTCAGCCCTTATATCAGTACTATACAAAGTTATCCCCCTTAATCTCAAATATTCTAATAGGGATTCTAAATCAGAATGAACAATAGGAATATTAAAAATGCTTCCAGCAGTTGCTCTTAAAGTCTTATGCATAAAGACATCACATGTATTTGGAAGTATTACTACTGCATCAACACATGCAGCATCTGAGGCACGAATAATTGTTCCGAGATTTCCTGGATCCTGGATCCCATCGCATACAACAATAAATGAATTCCCTTTAAACTGTATATCTTGCAATCTATATGTCTTAAAAGATAGGAGTGCTAAAACACCTTGAGGTGATTCTGTATCAGATAGCCTGATGTTTATCTCATCTGATATCTGTATAAGTTCGGTATTTCTTTTTATTAACTTTCTTAAAAGCCTTTGCCCCTCTGTCTTATTTTTAAAGCTTTCACTAAAAAATACCATTTTAATCTCAAAAGAGGAATCTAAAGCCATCTCAATAAGATGGATGCCCTCTATAAGAAATAGCTTATCTTTATCCTTATATCGCCTTTCTTTTATCTTAAGTATTTCTTTAATAGTGGGATTCTTAAGGCTGATAATGGATTTATATTTCATGAATCTTCAATCTCAGTAATTATAGTTAAATATTTACAAAGATGCTGGCAAAAATTAATTAAGGAAGGAGCACTCTTTAAACAATTTTAATGCCCCCTAGAGGAGTCGAACCTCTGACACCAGGTTTAGGAAACCTGTGCTCTATCCTACTGAGCTAAGGGGGCTAACTAAACAATTTAAAACCATAACCTTTTTGATGGCTATTATAACATAAAAATTATAATGTTGCAGAATTATAATACCTTAAAATGAAATGTCTAAGTAATCCTATGAATAGGTATAACTGAACAAGCC
>CAZIMB010000002.1:0-78572 GCA_964540275.1 uncultured Nitrospirota bacterium
GGGAAGGAGGAAGGACAGTAGGCGCTGGTGTAGTTACAGAGGTGTTGGAGTAAAAGGTGAACCAAAAAATCAGGATAAAACTAAAAGCTTATGACCACAGACTATTGGATCAGTCAGTAAAAGAGATAGTAGATACAGCAAGGCGGACAGGTGCGCGTATTTCAGGGCCAATACCTTTGCCTACAAAAATAAACAAGTTTACTATCCTGAGGTCTCCTCATGTTGATAAAAAGTCAAGGGAGCAGTTTGAGATAAGGACACATAAGAGACTTATAGATATATATGATCCAACAGCTGACACAATAGATGCGCTTATGAAATTAGAACTTGCCTCAGGCGTAGATGTGGAGATAAAACTATGATAGGAATTATTGGTAAAAAACTTGGGATGACACAGATTTTCAGTGAGGATGGAAAGCTGATTCCAGTTACTGTGATTGAGGCTGGTCCATGCTGTGTAGTTCAGGTTAAGACTATAGAAAGAGACGGATACGAGGCTGTTAAAGTAGGATTTATTGAGGAAAGAAAAGAGAAAAATATCAATAAGCCTTTAAGGGGGATATTTAAAAAAGCTGGTACTCCAATGTTTAGGATATTAAAAGAGTTTAAGATCACAGGATTGAAAGTCGGAGATATTATTAAGGCTGATGTTTTTAATAAGGGAGATATAGTTAATATATCTGGAATTTCCAAAGGCAAAGGTTTTCAAGGTGTAATGAAAAGGCATAATTTTAGAGGGGGACCTGGCTCTCACGGATCAATGTTTAATAGAGCCCCAGGTTCTATAGGTGCCAGCTCCTTTCCTTCACGGGTATGGAAAGGAAAGAGAATGGCAGGTCATATGGGCAGTGAAAGGGTAACAATAAGAAATCTGAAGGTCGTGGATGTAAGACCAGAGCAGAATCTTATTCTAGTAAAAGGCGCTGTACCAGGAGCAATAAATTCAATTTTAGAGATAAGAAAGGGAAGATAGGGATGCTTGAGATAGATATAAAAGATATTAATAATAATATAAAGGGCAAGGTAGCTCTTTCAGAAAAAATATTTAATAATAATGCATCTGATTCTATTGTGCATTCAGCTGTAGTAGCCTATCTTGCCAATCAAAGACAGGGTACCCACTGTACAAAAAACAGGGGTGAGGTTAGTGGTGGTGGTAAAAAACCATGGAGACAAAAAAAGACAGGAAGGGCAAGGCATGGAAGCATTAGATCTCCAATATGGCGGGGCGGAGGTATTGTTTTTGGTCCCAAACCGAGGGATTATTCTATTGAGCTTCCTCATCAAATGAAAAAGATAGCCTTATATAAGGCATTGACAATGAAATTTTCAGATGGAGAGATATGTGTTATTGATAAGCTTGACATGGATAGGCCTAACACAAAGGAGATGATTAATATAATAAAGAATATAGGACTTCAAGATAAAAAGGTACTTTTTGTAGTGCCTAAAAAAGATATGGATGTTATACAGTCTATACGAAATATCCCTACAATGGATGTTATCAGGGTATCGGACTTAAATGCGCTTCATGTTGCATTATACAACTACATTATTTTTACTGTTGATGCCTTAACTATGCTACAGGGTAGTGCAGAGGTGAGGGGATGAAGATAATATATGACATTATTAAAAGACCACTTTTCACAGAAAAGGGCATGGACATGAAGGAAAGGGAGAATAAGATACTTTTAGAGGTGAGCAGAGATGCTAATAAGCATGAGATAAAAAAGGCAATGGAGGAGTTATTTAAGGTAAAGGTAGAAAAAGTCGCTATAATTAATGTGAAAGGCAAAATGAAGAGGTTTGGGAGGTCCGTTGGAAGGACCTCCAATAGGAAAAAGGCAATAATTACCTTGAAAAAGGGTCAAAAACTTGATTTTATAGAGGGTGCATAAGGAAGATAAAAAATGGGTATAAGAAAGTATAATCCAACATCACCGGGAAGAAGGTTTCAAGCTTTATCAGATTACGAAGAAATTACCACTGAAAGTCCCTATAAGCCTTTAACCGTCCCATTAAAAAAGACAGGTGGAAGAAACAATACAGGGAGAATAACAGTATGGCAGAGAGGTGGCGGAAATAAAAGGCTTTATAGAATAATAGACTTTAAGAGGGATAAGATAGGAATACCAGCTACTGTTAAACATATAGAGTATGACCCTAATAGATCAGCAAGGATCGCACTATTAAAATATATTGATGGAGAATATCGCTATATTATAGCACCGCTCGGGATTAAGGTAGGGGATGTAGTGATGTCAGGTCCGAATGTGGATATAAAACCTGGAAATGCACTTCCAATAAAGGAGATACCAATTGGAACAATGATTCACAATATTGAATTGATGCCAGGACAGGGGGCTAAGCTTGTAAGAAGCGCAGGAGCGTCTGCCCAGATTGTGGCTAAAGATGATAAGTTTTCACAGGTTAAGATGCCCTCTGGAGAGGTAAGGCTGATTCCAAACAATTGCATGGCAACGATTGGGCAGATAGGTAATATGGAGCATGAAAATATATCCTATGGTAAGGCTGGCAAAAGAAGGCATAAAGGGATAAGGCCTCATGTAAGAGGTGTCGCTATGAATCCTGTTGATCATCCCCTAGGTGGTGGAGAAGGTAAAACTTCTGGAGGAAGACCAGCCTGTTCGCCGTGGGGCAAGCCAGAAGGCGTTAAAACAAGGCATAATAAAAGAACGGATAAATTTATTGTAAAGAAAAGGAAATAGTTAATTTATTACATGGGAGGAAAGAAGTGCCAAGATCACTAAAAAAAGGACCATATGTTGATCCAAAACTCCGGAAAAAGGTGTTGGAACTAATTGAAACAGGCGGAAAAAAGATGATAAAGACATGGTCAAGGCGGTCTACTATAGTTCCAGAATTCATAGGATTTACATTTGCAGTTCATAATGGAAGGAAGTTTATTCCAGTATATGTGACAGAGAATATGATAGGGCATAAGCTTGGGGAGTTTGCGCCTACAAGGACATTTAAAGGACATGCAAAATCAGAGAAGACAACTTCGGTGAAAGGCTAATATTATGGAATCAAAGGCAATTTTAAGATATGCAAGGATCACACCAAGAAAGGCAAGAAGAGTTATTGACCTGATAAGGGGCAAAAAGGCAGTAGATGCTATGGTAGCTTTAAGGTATATGCCATACAGAGGGGCACCAATTATAGCAAAGGTTCTGAAATCTGCTATGGCAAATGCTGAGCAAAAATCAGCAAATATAGATATTGATAAGTTAAGGGTAAAAAGGGCATTTGTTGACCAGGGGCCTACAATGAAGCGTATGGATACGAGGGCCATGGGAAGGGCAAATATTATAAAAAAGAGGACATCCCATATTACAATTATACTAACAGAGGAATAAAAAGTAGGAGGTATTGTTTTGGGTCAGAAGACAAATCCAGTTGGTAACAGGGTTGGAATAATCAGGTCATGGGAATCAAGGTGGTTCTTTAAAAAAGACTACTCAAATTATTTAATTGAAGATATTAATATCCGCAAATTAATAAAGGAAAAGCTGTTCCATGCAGGTGTTGCCAAGATTGAAATAGAGAGACAAGGGCATAATAAGATAAAGATAATTATCCATACAGCAAGGCCGGGTATAATAATAGGCAAAAAAGGCGCTGAGGTGGAGAAATTAAAGAAGGAGATAGAAAATATAACAGGAAGGCAGATTTCTGTTGATATAAAAGAGATTAGAAAACCAGAGATAAATGCCCAGCTAGTGGCAGAAAATATAGCTCTACAGATTGAAAAAAGGGTTGCATTTAGAAGGGCTATGAAAAGGGCTGTCTCTTCAGCTTTGAGGTTTGGTGCATTAGGGATAAAGGTCCAATGTTCTGGGAGATTGGCTGGTGCTGAGATTGCTCGTTCTGAATGGTATAGGGAAGGTAGGGTCCCACTTAGCACATTTAGAGCTGACATTGATTATGGTTTTGCGGAGGCAAAGACAACATACGGGCTTATAGGCATAAAGGTTTGGATATACCATGGTGATATACTTCATGGTCAAATAAGCACATCTTCAACAGGAGAATGAAAAATGTTAGCGCCTAAAAAAGTCAAATTCAGAAAGATGATGAAAGGTAGAATGAAAGGTACCGCTTTCAGGGGATCTGATGTGAGTTTTGGAGATTTTGGGCTTAAGGCCCTTGAACCGGGATGGATAACAAGCCGTCAGATTGAATCTGCCAGGGTTGCAATAACAAGGGCTGCAAAAAAAGGCTGTAAGCTCTGGATAAGGATATTTCCTGACAAGCCTATTACAAGAAAGCCGGCAGAAACAAGAATGGGTAAAGGCAAAGGAAATCCCGAATTCTGGGTCGCAGTTGTTAAACCTGGAAGAATTATGTATGAGATTTCAGGTGTTAGTGAAGAGGTAGCAAGGGAAGCATTCAGATTAGCCGCTCAAAAATTACCTATCGCTACTAAATTAGTTAAGAGAGAGGAGGTTTTATCATGAAGCCTTCTGATTTAAGGGCATTGACTATAGATGAACTTAAACAAAAAGAGATGGATATGAGAAAGGAATTATTTAACCTTAGATTTCAAATTGCAAAGGGTGAGCTTTCAAATAATATGAGGGTTCGTCATGTCCGAAAGGATATAGCAAGGGTTTTAACTATAATTGCAGAAAAGAAAAAAATTAATATACAAGAGACTGAAGGGGTTAATAATGCCTAAAAAGATTTATACAGGAAAGGTAGTAAGCAACAAAATGGATAAAACTGTGGTTGTTGCAGTTACAAGGACAATTAGACATCCACTGTATGGGAAGACTATCAAGAAGACAACAAAGTTTATGGCTAATGACGAAGAAAATAGGTGCAAAATAGGGGATACAGTTCAGATAATTGAAAGCAGACCACTTAGCAGACATAAGAGATGGCAGGTATTTAAAATAATGGAAGGCGAGGGCAAATAGAGATGATACAACCGAGGAGCATTCTTGAAGTAGCAGACAACTCAGGAGCCAAGAAGGTACAGTGTATCCGGGCGCTTGGTGGTTCCAATAGAAAATATGCGCGATTGGGCGATATTATTGTTGTCAGCGTCAAGGAGGCTGTCCCAGAAGGCAATATAAAGAAAGGCGCAGTAGTTAAAGCAGTAGTTGTAAGAACTAAGAAAGAAACAAGAAGACCTGATGGCTCATATATAAGATTTGATCAAAATGCTGTTGTTCTTATTAACAATCAAATGGAACCAATAGGAACCAGAATATTTGGCCCTGTGGCAAGGGAATTGAGATGGAAAGAGTTTATGAAGATAATATCTCTTGCGCCGGAAGTGCTTTAAAGCATGTAAATGAGTAAATGAGTAAATAACTCAATAACTCAAATTATTGAGGAGGATAAATGGGATTAAGAATAAAAAAAGGGGATACAGCTATTTTATTGTCAGGTAAGGAAAAGGGAAAAACAGGAAGGGTATTATCTGTGATGCCTTCAAAAGGAAGCCTTATTATTGAAAAATTAAATATTATAAAGAAACATATGAAGCCAACTAGGCAATATACACAGGGCGGGATTATAGAAAAGGAAGGACCAATTCATATTTCTAAAGTTATGCTAATATGCCCAAAGTGCAATAAACCAACGAGAATCGGAAACAAGGTTCTTGAACAAGGGAAAAAAGTGAGGGTATGCAAGAGGTGCAAGGAGGTTATAGATTAATAATGGTTCCAAGACTAAAAGAGAGATATATTAAAGATGTTATACCTGCTATGACGAGGGAATTTTCATATAAAAATGTTATGCAGGTGCCAAGGCTTGAAAAGGTTATAGTCCATGTAACTTTAGGCGAAGCTACCCAGAATATTAAACTACTTGACGCTGCTGAGAGAGAGCTTGCAGCTATTACAGGCCTGAAACCTGTTATAACAAAATCTAAAAAGGCGATAGCAGGTTTTAAACTGAAGCAAGGGGTGCCCCTTGGATGCAAGGTGACCCTAAGGGGGGACAGGATGTATGAATTTATGGATAGATTGATTTCAGTTGCACTACCGAGGATCAGAGATTTTAGGGGTTTATCTCCAAAATCCTTTGACGGTAAGGGTAATTACTCATTTGGAATAAAAGAACAATTCATATTTCCAGAGATTGATTACGATAAGGTGGAGATGGTTCACGGGCTTGATATTACAATTTGTACTACTGCCAGGACAGATGAAGAGGGCAAGGCATTGCTTAGATATATAGGGATACCCTTCAGGAGATAACCGAAAAGTTTACTAAGGAGGATTTATGGCAAAGGTATGCATGATAGTGAAGTCTAAAAGAAGGCCTAAATTTTTGGTAAGAATTCATAATAGATGTAAATTATGCGGCAGGCCCAGGGCTTATATGAGGAAATTTGGAATTTGTAGGATTTGTTTCAGGACACTTGCCCTTCGTGGTCAAATTCCTGGCGTAAGAAAATCGAGTTGGTAGGAGGTCATGAGCAATGATGACAGATCCCATAGCTGATATGCTAACACGCATAAGAAATGCGATTTTAATAAAGGGTGAGAAGGTTGATATTCCTGCATCTAAGATTAAAGTTGAGATATCAAAGATTTTAAAGGAAGAGGGTTTTATAAAGTCATATAAAATCATTAAAGATAAGAAACAAGGATTACTCAGAATTACCCTTAAATATACCCCTGATAATGAATCAATCATAACAGGACTTAAAAGAATAAGCAAGCCAGGCAGAAGGGTTTATGTGGGTAAAGATGAGCTACCCAAGGTTATGGGCGGTGTAGGCTTGGCTATTATTACTACTTCAAAAGGGATAATGAGCGATAAGAAATGCCGTCAGGAAGGTGTTGGTGGAGAAGTCTTATGCTATGTATGGTAATTCTACTAAATAAATATTAATAAGCTATATTTTTTAGCATACGGAGGGTCAATTAAGTGTCAAGGATAGGTAAAAAGCCTATAGAAATACCAAAGGATGTAAAAATTGATATTAGGGAAAGGGAATTTAGGGCTAAAGGTCAAAAAGGGGAGTTAAGTTTTACAATTCCTAATGATATAACTGTTACAGTTGATGGTAATAATTTGTTTGTAAATAGGACGACAGATTCTAAGACTGTAAAGGCGCTTCATGGTTTAACAAGGAGCCTTTTATCTAATATTATAACAGGCGTATCCAAAGGCTACGAAAAGGTTTTATCAATAAGCGGAGTTGGTTACAGGGCTCAGGTTAAAGATGGTAAGATTATATTTTCTCTCGGTTATTCCCATCCTGTTGAATTTCCTTTACCAGCAGGTATTTCAGCAAAGGTTGATGAAAAACAGACAACTATTACCTTAAGTGGTATAGATAAACAACTTTTAGGTCAGGTCGCATCTGATATTAAAAGTCTCAGGTTTCCCGATGCTTATAAAGGCAAGGGAATTCGTTATTCGGGAGAAAGGCTCAAACTAAAGGCAGGAAAGACAGGTAAGAAGTAGCTCTAACTAAAGGGGTATGTTTTTAATAAACGACTGTATGTCGGATTTTTAAATAAGGTTTATTTAAATTTCAGATTTCTGGTGGAGGATTTCGGTGAAGATTAAAGAAATTGCAAGAAAGAGGAGGCATTTAAGGATTAGAAAAAAGGTTATTGGCACATCTGAAAGACCAAGGCTTAGTGTATATAGGAGCCTAAATCATATATACGCCCAGATTATAGATGATACAAGAGGTCATACATTAGTTTCAGCATCAACCCTTGATAAGGAGTTTAAAGAGTATAAAGGACATAAAGGTAATGTTGAGGCAGCAAAAAAGGTCGGGAGCATTATAGCTGAAAGGGCTTTAAGGTCTGGGATAAAAAGGGTTGTTTTTGATAGAGGCGGATATAAATACCATGGCAGTATTAAGGCATTAGCTGATGCAGCAAGGGAAGGTGGACTTGAATTTTAATTTAAGATTTCAAATTTTAATCTTTATAAATTTTTAGGGGGGTATATTGAAGACTGGAAGGATTGAAGCTGAAGGACTCAATTTAAAGGATAAGGTTGTATATATAAATAGAGTCGCAAAGGTTGTAAAAGGGGGGAGGAGATTTTCATTTAGCGCCCTTGTTGTTGTTGGTGATGAAAATGGCATTGTTGGTCTTGGTAAAGGAAAGGCAGCAGAGGTTCCAGAGGCTATAAGAAAGGCAGTAGAGCAGGCTAAAAAGAGATTGATGAAATTCCCTCTAAAAGATGGAACGATTCCTCATAGGATTATAGGTCGTTACGGCTCAAATTCTGTGATTATGAATCCTGCAAAGAAAGGTACAGGACTTATAGCAGGCGGGGCTGTAAGGGCTATACTAGAGGTAGCAGGCATACAGGATGTTGTTGCAAAATCCTTAGGCGGTCATAATGCCTTCAACACAGCAAAGGCTACCCTTGACGGATTGTCAAAATTAAAGGATCCAGAGATCGTATATAAGTTGAGAGGTAGGTCTGAAGAGGAAACTGTTTCTGTTGAAGAAACGATTGAACAGATATGAATTTAAAGTACTTAGGAGGATAAGATCTTAGTTATGAAAATAAATGAATTAACCCCAGCATTAGGAAGCAAAAGAGAGCCAAAAAGAATTGGCAGAGGAATGGGATCTGGACATGGAAAGACCTCTACTAAGGGACACAAGGGTCAAAAGGCTCGTTCAGGCAGGGCTAAGGGGCCATCATTTGAGGGTGGTCAGACACCTTTACAGAGGAGATTGCCCAAACGCGGTTTTAAAAACTATCCTTTTAAAAAGGAGTATGCCATAATTAATGTCAAAGATTTTGAAAGATTTTCAGATAATACAATAATAACACCTGAAATTCTCTTAAAAGAAAAGATAATTAAAGATATTAAGGATGGTATAAAAGTTCTTGCTAGTGGAGATTTAACTAAGACTCTTATTGTAAGGGCTCATGCGTTTAGTGAGTCTGCTATAGCAAAAATAAATGCTGCAGGCGGTAAGGCTGAATTAATCAGCCAGTGATAATGAGATTAATAGATAGTATAAGAAATATATTCAAAATTCCTGAACTAAAAAATAGGGTCCTATTTACCTTAGGACTGCTTATTGTTTACAGAATAGGTGCCCATATACCAACCCCTGGGATAGATGGAGCTGCTCTAAGTAAATTTTTAACTGCAAATGTTGGTGCCCTTATGGGTTTTTTTGATATGTTTTCAGGGGGGGCATTATCAAGGGTTGCTATTTTTGCACTTGGTATAATGCCTTATATAAGCGCTTCTATTATCTTTCAGCTTCTTACTGTTGTAATACCTGCATTAGGAAGAATAGCTAAAGAAGGAGGGGTGGGTAGAAAAAAAATAGTAAGGTATACAAGATATGCAACTGTTGTAATAGCTGCAATACAGTCTTTTGGCATTGCTGTTGGCATAGAAGGGATGTCTGGTGGTGAATTTGTACGAAACCCTGGCTGGTCTTTCAGGTTAATGACAATGATCACATTGACATCAGGTACTGCCTTTTTAATGTGGCTGGGAGAACAGATTACTGAAAGGGGTATTGGAAATGGTATATCATTGATAATATTTGCTGGAATAGTAGCCCAATTGCCAGGAGCTATTATTAGTACACTAGCCCTAATAAGGGCAGGGGAATTATCCATATTCTTTGTTCTGATTCTGCTTATAATGATGATTGCTGTAATAGGTGGAATTATTTTTATGGAAAGGGGACAAAGAAAGATACCGGTACAGTATGCCAGAAGGGTTATAGGTCAAAAGGTATTTGGCGGACAGACAACACATTTGCCTTTAAAGGTAAATACAGCAGGGGTAATTCCCCCTATATTTGCTTCATCTATTATAATGTTTCCAGCAACGGTTGCTGGGTTTATTGCTGTTCCATGGGTTCAATCTATAGCTAATCAGTTAGCCCCTGGAAAAGCACTATATACAACATTGTATGTAATATTGATATTTTTCTTCAGCTATTTTTATACAGCGGTTATATTCAATCCAGTAGATATAGCAGATAATTTGCAAAAACATGGAGGATTTATCCCCGGCATAAGACCAGGACAAAAGACGTCAGAATACATTTATAGAGTTCTCACAAGACTTACTTTTGTTGGAGCAGTTTATCTTGCAATAGTTTGCATATTGCCTGAACTACTAGTAATGAGTTTTAATGTGCCCTTTTACTTTGGAGGCACATCCCTTTTAATAGCTGTTGGTGTTGCACTCGATACAGTCTCGCAAATAGAATCACATCTTGTAACAAGGTCATATGAAGGATTCCTAAAGAAAGGAAGATTAAAAGGTAGAAAGGGATAAGTAATAAATTGTTTGTTTCATCCCTAAATTGTATATCAAATATAAATTAAATTACTGAATTTAGTTGTTTATTGTAAATAGTTTGTTTAAATTAGTTTAAGATTAATTTTTTTTTCCAAAATAAAGAGTGATAATAATAAAATCTCCAGCAGAAATACAAAAGATATCAGCATCCTGTCATATAGTAGCGGAGATTTTGGACTATTTAAAAGGCTATGTTAAGGTAGGGATGACTACTGCTGATATTGAGGCATGTGTAGATAGATTAATAAAAAAAAGAAAGGCAGAGCCAGCTTTTAAGGGTTATAGAGGTTATCCAGCGAGCGTTTGTACTTCTGTTAATAATCAGGTAGTTCATGGAATTCCATCCCCTAAGTGTGTGCTTAAGGATGGCGATATCCTTAGTATAGATTTAGGAGTGATAAAGGATGGGTTTTATGGGGATGCTGCTATAACAATCCCGATTGGTAATATTAGTAAAGAAGCTAAAGAACTTATTAGGGCAACTGAAGAGTCTCTATACAAAGGCATAAAAGAGGCAGTTGTAGGCAACAGGGTTTCTGACATATCTTCTGCAATTCAAGAGTATATTGAGTCAAGAGGTTTTTCTGTGGTTAGGGCATTTGTAGGTCATGGTATTGGCCGCATGCTTCATGAAGAGCCCCAGGTGCCAAACTTTGGCAAACCGGGACAAGGGCATAGATTAAAGGAAGGAATGACATTGGCAATAGAGCCAATGGTTAATGCTGGCCAGCCCGACATTAAAATATTAGAAGATGGATGGACTGCAGTTACAAGTGATGGTAGCCTATCTGCTCATTTTGAGCATACTGTTGTTATAACAAAAAATGGTCCTGAGATCTTGACTAAACTTTATTAGGACATGTATAATTCAAGTTTAAATTATGTCTAAAGAAGATCATATAGAGGTTCAAGGAACAGTACTAGAAACCCTGCCAAATGCAATGTTCAGGGTTGAACTTGAAAATGGACAGGTTATACTTGCCTATGTTTCTGGCAAAATGAGAATGCATTTTATAAAGATATTGCCTGGAGACAAAGTTACAGTCGAGTTGTCACCATATGATCTTACAAAGGGAAGGATTACATATAGATTTAAGTAGGTTCTTAGCAATATCACATCTTATACAATGAAATAAGTTAATTTTGGAGGATTTAAATATGAAGGTAAGACCTTCTGTAAAACAGATATGCTCTAAATGTAAAATTGTAAAGAGAAAAGGTGTTATAAGGGTTCTCTGCGAAAATCCAAGACATAAGCAGAGACAAGGATAAAAAAAGATTAAGATCAGTTTAGTCTTATGTTTATTATTACCGAGCTATTCATTAATAAGAAGGAGGTTATATGGCAAGGATAGGCGGAGTAGATCTGCCAAAAAATGAGAGGGTTGAAATCGGGCTTACCAGAATCTTTGGAATAGGAAGATCTCTGTCTAAAAAAATTTTGACAGAAACAGGGGTAAATCCCGATACAAGGATAAAGGATCTTACTGATGAAGATATAGTGAAGATAAGAAATATTATTGAAAAGGATTATAAAATAGAAGGTGACCTTAGAAGGGAAATAGCCTTAAATATAAAACGGCTTATAGATATCGGCTGTTATAGGGGTCTCAGGCATAAGGCACATTTGCCAGTTCGTGGCCAAAGGACTAGAACAAATGCAAGGACAAGAAAAGGTCCAAGAAAACTAGCAGTTAAGAAAAAGTAAATCTTTTAGATAAAGATTTTTGGCTTTCACTTAGGTAGTCTAAAGCCATAAATTATTGTAACATTAAGGAGGAGTTGCTAACATGGGTCAGAAGAAAAGGGCAAAAAAGGTAAAGAAAAACATACCGAACGGCGCGGCGCATATTCAGACCACTTTTAACAATACAATAGTAACAATAACAGATCAGTCCGGTAATGTGATAGCATGGTCAAGTGCAGGAAGTCTAGGGTTTAAAGGGTCTAAAAAAGGTACCCCATTTGCTGCACAGGTTGCCTCTGAAACAGCTGCTAAAAAGGCAATGGAAATGGGAATGAAACAGGTAGAGGTCTATGTGAAGGGGCCTGGTGCTGGTAGAGAGACTGCAATACGGGCGCTTCAAGCTGCTGGCTTAGAGATAACATTGATTAAGGATGTTACACCTGTTCCGCACAATGGATGCAGACCTCCAAAAAGGAGGAGGGTATAAATGGCAAGGTATACAGGCCCATTGTGCAGGCTGTGCAGAAGGGAAGGAGTAAAACTTTTTCTAAAGGGTACAAGATGTTATACAGAAAAGTGTGCAGTTGAAAGAAGGAAATATGCCCCTGGTCAGCATGGACAGAGTAAAGGTAAACTCTCTGACTACGGAATACAATTGAGGGAAAAACAGAAGGTTAGAAGGATGTATGGCATAATGGAGAAACAGTTCAGAATATATTTTGAAAAGGCCTCTAAGATGAAAGGGGTTACGGGCGAGAAGCTTCTCCAAATTCTTGAAAGAAGGCTTGATAATGTAGTTTATAGAATGGGTTTTGCAATTAATAGAAGAGAGGCAAGGCAGTTAGTAAGACATGGTCATTTTATGGTTAATGGAAGGCGTGTTGATATACCCTCTTATCTTGTTAAACCGGGAGATGTTATAGAGGTTCGGGAGTCAAGCAGAAATATTCCTGCAATTACAGAGAGTATCTCAATTGCTGAACATAGGGGATTTCCTGATTGGATGGAAGTAAATATACAGGATATGAAAGGAAAATTTCTAAGAATCCCTTCAAGGGAAGAGATGGATATATCTGTTCGTGAGCAGCTTATTGTTGAACTTTATTCAAAATAATTTGATTGTACTAATATATTAAGATTCTTAATTTTTATTAATAATTCAGTATAATCGGCATAGGAGGCCTTGTATGGATATTGTAAAAAGGGGCTTTCAATTACCCAAAAAAATAAATTTTGAAGAAGAAACTATCACAGATTTTTATGGGAAATTGATAGTAGAACCGCTTGAGCGTGGATTTGGTACAACTATTGGTAATTCATTAAGAAGGGTATTGCTATCTTCAATTGAAGGTGCAGCAGTTACTGCAGTGAGAATAGAAGGGGTTCTGCACGAGTTTACTACTATAAAAGGCATCAAAGAGGATGTAGTTGACATTTTGCTTAATATAAAGAAGCTAAGATTTAAAATGCAAGGCGAAGGCACCAAGATTGTTACAGTGAATGCAAAAGGCCCGGCAGTTGTAACTGGCGCAGATATTAATACCGTCGCAGGCATAGAGGTCCTTAATAAGGACAATCACATAGCTACTATAGCAAAGGAAGCATCTCTTAATATGGAAATGTATATTAAAAAAGGAAAGGGGTATGTAACAGCAGATTTAAATAAAGATGAAGATATGCCTATTGATGCGATTGCTATAGATTCGCTGTTTAGCCCTATAAAAAAGGTAAATTTCTGGGTAGAAAAGGCAAGGGTTGGGAGATCTACAGATTATGATAGATTAATACTTGAGATATGGACAGATGGAAGCATTACGCCACAGAAGGCCATAAATGATGCTGCTGCAATTCTTTCAGAGCATCTTGATTTATTTATATTTGAGGAGGAAGAAAAACAGGTAGTTGACAATCCGAATGCTGAGTCTATAACCGTTATTGGCTCTAATCCAGATATTGAAGAAACCTTCAAAAAAAATATTGATGAACTTGAATTATCTGTAAGGGCTTACAATTGCCTTAAAAATGCAAATATAAAGACTATAGCTGACTTAGTTCAGAAGACAGAGTATGAATTGCTCAGGACAAAGAATTTTGGTCGCAAGTCCCTGAATGAAATAAAGAGCGTTATTCAATCAATGGGATTGCATTTAGGTATGAGGCTAAAGACAGAAGAATCTTAATTGTCTCATAGTCAATCTTATGTTAAATTCTGGTATTTATTTAGGAGGTTTCAGATGCGTCATTGCGTGGCAGGAAGACATTTTAATAGAACAACAAATCAGAGAAAGGCTTTATTGCGTGGTCTTATAACCTCACTTTTTGAATATCAAAGGATTGAAACGACCCTTGCTAAAGCAAAGGCTATTAAAGGCATAGCTGAAAAGCTCATTACCTTTAGCAAAAGAGGAGATCTCCATTCAAAGAGGCTTGTTCTATCTTATATACCTAATAGGGCAGTAGTTTCAAAGCTATTTTCTGAGATTGCCCCTCGATTTACAGATAGAAACGGAGGATATCTCAGGATAATACCAACCCGCCAGAGGGTCAATGATAGGGCTCCTATGGCTATTATAGAGTTTATTGATTATGAAAATTTAAAACCAAAGACCATTAGTAAAAAAGAGGAAACAAAGTAATGAATGATATCATTATAGGTATCGGTATTATATTAGTATGGATTATTCTTCAATGGGTAATCCTTCCGAGACTAGGTTTGCCAACCTGAGCTTTACCACCAAAGGACTCGGGTAAGTCAAAAAAATGTAAATGATGATTAAATATATTTAGTTTAACTCCTTAAACTTCTTAATTATCTCATCTGCTACCTCAAAAGGTGACCTGTTCTCTGTATCAATAATAAAGTCAGCTTTTTCATAAAAGGGTTGTCTTATATTAAGCAATTCTTTAATCTTCTCAAGTGGGTTTTCAACCTGAAGTAGAGGCCTTGTATTGTTATTGATTGTTCTTTTTAAAATAGTCTCTGGCATAGCTGATAGGCAGAAAATTATGCCCCTTTTCTTTAAATTATTTAAGTTTTCTTCTTTCAGAATAGCGCCTCCTCCTGTAGATATTACTGCATTATCTACGTCAGATATCCTCTTTATAACATCAGATTCAATCTCTCTGAATTTAGGCTCTCCAAAACGCTTAAAAATATCAGTTATCGTCATATTTTGCTCTTTTTCAATTATGCTGTCTATATCAATTAATTTATAACCCAATTTTTTAGAAATTATTTTACCTACTACTGTCTTTCCTGTACCCATAAATCCAGTGAGAACGATATTTTTCATTATTATCTATATTTTGTAAGTAAGAGTTTATTTAATAGACTTACAAAACCCCTTTTAAAAAATTGTTAAATAATTTACTATTCTGCTTAAATAAACTTTTAAGAAATATTCTATTATGATAAAATATTTTGTGAAGACATTTTATTATACAAAATTTTTTCTTTTTTTTATTATTTTTTTAGTTAATTTTTTTGTTATCGATGAAAAGACCGTCTTTGCGGTCAATGAAAAAAATAGGGATAATTATTTTAAAAATAAAAGATTTCGTGTTACAGAGGTTCACGATGGAGACTCTGTTAGTATAAGAATTAGCAGTCCTTTAGGATTGCCTGTTAGAACTGAAAGAATAAGACTTATTGGTATTGATGCCCCAGAACTAAAACAGGAGCCTTGGGGAAGGATCTCAAAGAGGTTTTTAAAAAAAATTATAAGTCGCAGTGACTGGATTGTTTTTGTTGAGTTTGACATTGAACAAAGGGATAAGTATGGGAGGCTTCTTGCTTATTTATGGACAAAAAAAGGGGAGATGATAAATGAGATGATGGTCCTTAATGGATATGCTACTCTTTATACAATCCCACCAAATGTAAAATATGTGGACAGATTAATATCTGCTCAAAGGCATGCCCAGATAAAAAAATTAGGTATATGGGGCAAAAAGGGTATCAAGGTGACCCCTGAAGAATGGAGAAAAGCGCATCCGAGAAATTAAATCTCAAACCTCCTTCTTTTTCTGTAGTTTTCAAACTCTTCTTTCTTCTCTTTATAACCTTTTTTCCCCATCATGCCATATGTTAAATTTTTCCCTTCTTCAACCCCTGGCTGATCAAAGGGATTTATCCCATATAAAAAACCTGTCATAACTGTAGTAATCTCAAAGAAATAAAATAATTGTCCTAAGTGATAGGCATCTATTTTAGGAATCCTTATAGTAATACTTGGTCTGTTGTTTTTTGCTAGGGCTATTTCGGATGCCTCCTGCTCTATCTTTATTAATTCAGAAAGGCTATGTCCTGAAAGATAGCTTAATCCCTCTATCTCCTGAAATACATGAGGGATTTCAATAGGGCTTCCGTAGTCATCAGTAGAAATAAATATGACAACCTTGTCTTCAGGTCCTTCCATCCATAACTGTAATTGAGAGTGCTGGTCTGTTGTACCTAATGATGGATAGGGGGTAAGCCCTTTACCTTCTTTACCGAGACTTTCTGCCAATAATTGACAAAACCAATCAGAAAAGGGCTTAAGTCTATCAGCATAGGGCATAATAACAGTAATATTTTTACCTTTAAGCTGTTGCATTAAAAAGAGGGCTGCAGAAAAGATTAAAGCTGGATTCTTGAATAGATCTGTTATTATGCATTTTGCATACATATCTTTTGCACCAAGAAGCATATCCTCTGAAGATAGACCTATTGCTTCAGCAAGGAGAAGGCCAACTGAGCTTAAAACAGAATATCTTCCAACGACTCCTTCAGGAATAGAAAGAGACATTAGTCCATATTCATCTACAATCCTTCTTAAATTTCCTTTTTGAGGATCGGTTGTAATTATAAAATGTTTTTTTGGATTTAATGATTTTTCTTCTAATTTTTTCCATAAAATCATAAATGATGCTATCGTCTCTGCTGTGCTGCCTGATTTTGTTATTACATTTATAATAGATTTTTCAAGATCAATAATCTCAAGGATTGATTCAATAGTCAAGGGATCAATATTATCGTAAATAAAGACCTTTGGTTTTTTTTTGTAATTATGAAAGGGGCTTAATGCCTCTATAATTGAGCGAGGACCAAGGGCAGAGCCACCTATTCCGAGAAGAAGAAAATTATCAAAATTACATGCATATTTTCCGGCTTTTTTTATGTCAGAGATATCCATTTCTGGCAAATCAAGGAACTCGAGTTCTTTAAATCTCCTTGATTTTATTTCCTCAATGATCTTCTTTGTATCAACAGAAAAAAAATCTTTTTCTGTTAAACCATTTTTACCAATAGAATCTGCCATTATATTAGAAAAATCAAAGGTTATCATCATGCCTCCTTTTTAGATGTGATATATCCTTCTTTTACTATTATTATTGTGACCAAAGTAAAACCTATGAGTAACCCATAAAAATTTATTAGTTTAAAATAAGAGAGTATAGCAAGTATAAAAAATATTAAGAAGATTTTTAATAAACTAAGCAATATCATCTTTGTCCCTGTTTTTTCTGTTCCTATCAATGATCTAATACTCCAGACAAGTATACCAAGGTTGCCTATTCCTACTATACCTCCTATGAATATGCTAAACGGAAGCCGCCAGTCACCAAAGAAAAGAGATATTAATGATATAAATATTAAAGCAAATAGTGACAGTCTATAAATTTTTTTAAGAATTAACATAATAATAATTAAAACAGTTATTAAAATGCAGCTTTAAGCTTGCTTTTTTGCAATCCTTATTAACTCTCTAAATCCTGAAATTATCCCCAAGATTAAAAATATTATTGTAAGATAAGGCGATGTCCCAAAAAGCTTATCAAGTCCATATCCTAAAGCAAGACCAACAAAGGTCGAAATTACAAGATGAATACCTACGCTGCTTGCGTCAATTATCTGTTTTAATAAGGATTTTTCTGGAGTGTTGCGCAATCAATCACCTTTAATATTTATGTTAAATTCATCTGCTTCAAATAATACAAAATCCCTAAGAATATTAGCAATCTCTTTGAAAAAAGCTGTTTTTGAATATGTTTGGAGTTTATCACAAAATTTAGGTATCCATCTTGATAAATGTTCTTCAATAAACCTTTTCTGTAAGTTTATGAGCCCCTTCTCTATAAGATAGCTCATAAAAATCAGTTCTACTGAAATATGGTCAGGAGACAGCTCAAATTCCTCATCAATGGAAAGTCCCGCTAAGTTATAAAAGTCAATTACCTCTGCTGATGACTTACCCCATAAATGAGAGCTTTCATTTAATGGATATACATAAAGTGACTCGTAAGGCATTAATTTGCCATTTGGATACAAAAAAAGGTCTTTAAAATCATCTCTTATCTCCTGAATTGAATCAGTGAATTCCATCTGAAACATCTCTTGGAGTTGCATTATTATTTCAGTTGATGGTTCATTGAAAAACAAAAACCCAAAGAGTCTATACAACTCTGCCCTCTCAATATCTTCTATGTTATCATAAATAGCCAAAATTACCTCAAAATATAAATAGGAATTATATTTATTAATATTTTACATTAATAAACTGCTAAATAACAGAAGAGGATTATCCATTATCAAGCAGATGTTTCCTTACTAATTATGGTTTTAGGTTAGCTATGAAGAAATATGGGCGATTAAAAGTCTTATCAAGCAATACAATAAATCAGAAGCCTATGGATTTGAAGGTTTCTAATTATATTTTAAATCTCTCTAAGTTGCCAATAAAGCCAATTTTATTAAGTACATCATTTAAGTTAATGGGATTCTGTATAATTAAAAACAGGAAAAATCTTATTGAATACCCAAAATAAAATAAATGGCATGATGAGGATGCCTAAGGCCCCTAAAAGTCCTTCCTTGAAGGTTTCCCAGTTATGGGGGATTATAGGAAGATGGTAGTGCATATAACCTGCAAATGTAAGGGAAAATGCCTGTCCCCCAATTACTACATTCCATCTCATCATGAATACGCCGAAAAGTACTAAAATGACAGCTATTATAGTGCGCCTTATTGTTAATCGGGGCATTAAAAGGAGTATAAAAGGAATAAGATTTCCTAGTCCGTACTGAAGGATAAAAATATTGGTAAAGTCTTTTCCATAGATAACACTTCTTAAGATATCCCATGATTTTACAGCAGTATAGCCCCTGAATATGAGGTCAAGGAGTTCAAGGCTTATAGCAAAAATCAGGAAAAATAATAAATATTTAGCAGTTATCTTTATAACATTGAGTTCTACGCTTGCTAATTCCTCCTTAGAGGAATATTTATATGATGATTTTTTTCGATTTGATAGCAATCTCTTTATCTCATAAGTGACTATATATGTAAGAATACAAAGGGCAATTCCAGATACTACAGCAGACATTATGAATATTACAGGCATAAGGGGTGTCATCCACAATGCATTTGCTTTAACAGAGCCAAAGATAAATCCAGCGTATCCGTGTAGGAAACAGGCAACCGGAATACCAACGCCAGCAAGGATCTTTATCGCCTTTTCATCGCTTTTTAGGGATTCTTCACTTATATCATAAACGCCAAGGGTTAATGAAGAGAAAATGAGGAATCTAATCCATTCAATAAGGTTTTTGTCCTTTTTTTCCTTAAGTTGCAAGGCTGTCTCTATAAAGTGTTTTCTATAAAGAAACCATAGTTCTGATGCAACTATAGCTCCATATGTGAAGAAGACAATTCCAAAGGCAGCAATCGCAGATGTGAAATGGGGTGTCATGAAAACATTAAATCCTCTTAATGGGTATTGTAAATGTAATACTATGGGCATTGGTGCTACAAATAGAAGGGCAAAAGAAAAGACAAGGGCAAATCTTGCCATTTCCTTAAGCTGTTTTATCCCAAAAACATGATAAAGGGATGAAAGGACAAATGCGCCAGCAACTAAACCTGTCATAAAAGGATACATTACTATCTGAATGCTCCAGTATATATATTCATTAGGGTAAGTAAACAATTCTTTTATTGTCCAAACCTCACCATGAACTATTTCATTCATTATTTTACCTCCTTATCAAGGCCAAGATAATAAACCTGTGGTTTTGTACCATATTCTTCTTTTAGCGTTCCTATTCTTACATCTCTTATGATTTTTGTAACAGGGTCATTAATATTTTTTATATTACCTATTTCTCTTGCACCAAATGGACAGGCATCTACGCATGCAGGCTTTAATCCCTTGTTAATCCTGTGATAACAAAAATTACATTTTTCTGCTGTGTGATGAACAGGATGAAAGAATCTTACTCCATAAGGACATGCCATTATACAGTACCCGCACCCTATGCACCATGTTCTATCAACAAGAACAACTCCATCTGGTGTCTGATAGGTGGCTCCTACAGGACACACCTGAACGCAAGGAGGATTTTCACACTGGTTACAAAGCTTTGGAACAAAAAAGGCCTTTTTTATTTCTTCATTTTTTATCTCTTTATAACTTCCATGACCAATCTCAATCTTGTTTGTTATAAAACCATCTCTTGCACCTTTTGGTGAGTCAGCAAATACCTCTCCATTTTTAGTAATAACATACCTTTCTACCCATGTCCTTGTAACATTTGCATCATAGGGTATCTCATTTTCGTTTTTACATGCCTTAACACAAAAACCACAGCCAACGCATTTGTAAGTATCAACAAGGAAAATCCATCTTATATCTGATTTATTAACCTTTGATGCAAAAAGTCTTTTTGGAGATATTATCCCTATAGATGTTAATGGCAATGCTAAACCTGCTAATCCTATTGCTGCTTTTTTAAGAAATTTCTTCTTGATATCATCGCATACCTCCCATATCCGGTTTATGTGGATTATGGCACATAACACACTCAATACCAGGATTATGTTTTTCAGGATCTATTCCCTTGATATTTCCTCTTCCGCTTGTAGGATAGGGTAGGTAATAATGACATCTGAGGCATTGTTCTCTTTTTCTATCAATTATTAGTTTTGAAGGATTTGAGGGGTGTTCAAAGGCTGGCCCATGACAGTTTTCGCAATTAATTATTGCGTGAGAGCTTGCCATTATTTTGGTATAAATTTCTGTGTGACATCACTGGCAATAGTCGCTATTATTAAATTTATATTTAACCTTAAAACCTTTCCACCACTCCTCGTTGCTTTTACTATACCACCCATACATATATCCTTTTTCATGTATGCCAAAGTCATCAGGGACATATAATAAACGGATAAGAAGGATGACCATGATAAGGCATATTACGATATACAGAGGTCTCCAGACATGACCCTTCATATAAAGGTTACCTCCCCTTAAGATATTTATATTTTTGCTTTTTTGTGCTTTAGAAATCCCCTATAAAATTACATTTTTATAAATTGTCTTGGACTTTTATATTCATGGCATTTTATACACTCCTTCTTTGCCTGAGATTCTGTAACCTTCCATGAGTGGGGTTTGTGGCAGTCGGTACATTTCATATTCATACCCTTTACATGCACTTCATGTTGTCCTACTTCCAGCTGATTAGAGTGGCATCTCTTTAAGCAATCGCCCCAGTCAGGTCTTATCTTTTTATGGGGTCTATGGCATTCATAGCAGTAAAATTGCATTGGCGCATCAGCAGGGATATGAACCTTTGTGGCCTTTCTTATAATATCAGGACCAGGCTGGAAATATTTTACATCAATTGTGCCATCAGCAATTAACTCATCCCTTATGGATTGATCACCATGACAGAATAGGCACTTTTTTCTACCAGGTCTTAAATCCTCGGTTCTGTCAGTATGACAATTTATGCATGCTAATTTTTCCATTCCAATGCCATGTACTTCCATATTTGGATGGCACTGCATACAAAATCTCTCTTCAGGAAGAAACTTGTGAGCAGTATATCCATGACACCTTGTGCACTCAATCTTCTCTCTAAAGACATGGATTGCATGATATCGAGATCTATTTACTTTATGTGCTGTTGGAAAATCGTCTCTGCCTTCCCAGTGACATCCCATGCAAAGTTTTGAAGGCACTATAATCTTGCCGTGCCTTGGCTCAACTGTTTTATGTCCTAGAAAGACGAACCTATATAATTGGAGTACCTGCTCTTTTTTTGTTGAGTGGTGACATTCTTTGCATCTTACAACTCTGTGTGCGCTTTCTTCCCATAGTTTCTGAGCATGATCGTGTACATGGCATATGGTACAGGCAACAGGATTATACTCAAAATAATGATTTATTTTATACCCAGCAAATCCTATCCCAACTAAAAAAAATAAAACAAAAAGGGAGACTATTATCTTAGCCTTGCGAGAAACACCTTCTACATACCAGTTAAAAATTTTATCAAACAATTTAAAAGGGTTAAACATTTGTGAAAATCCTCCTCTATAGCTTTTGTTATGTAATTTAATTTATGTAATTTTTTTAATGGAGATTTTATAGGAGTTTGCCATTTTATATATTTTATAAAGCTACAATTATATAGTAATCCTTAAAATTGTAAAGGCGCAAAATAAGATTTAACTAATATTTCTAAAACATAAAGCAGAGATTTTTAAAATAAAATATTATAATTTTTTGAGAGAGTCATAAGCTGCTTTAATTGTTTTATCTATATCTATTTTTGTATGGGCTGTTGAAATAAAACCTGCCTCAAACTGTGACGGAGCAAGATAAATGCCATTATTAAGCATATTTATAAAAAACCTTGAGAACTTTTCTGTATCAGATGTCTTTGCAGTTTTATAATCAACAACATCTTTATCAGTAAAATAGATGCAAAACATAGTGCCTGCTCTGTAGAATTTTGTCTTTACTCCTGCCTTCTTTGCAGCATCCTTCAGACCATCTTCAAGATGCTCCATTGTTGTTTCAAGTTTTTTATAAGTATCTTTTTTTGAGAGGATTTTTAATGTCTCTATTCCAGCGGTCATTGCGAGAGGGTTTCCAGACAAGGTTCCTGCCTGATATACAGGCCCTTCAGGCGCTACCATTGACATTATATCTTTTCTTCCTCCATAGGCTCCTACGGGAAGCCCACCACCTATTACCTTCCCGAGACAGGTCAAATCAGGTTTTATCCCATAATATGCCTGAGCTCCTCCATATGAAACCCTAAAACCTGTCATTACCTCGTCGAAGATTAATATAATCCCGTATTTTTGTGTCTCTTTTCTTATGGTATCAAGAAAAACTGGTTTGGGCAATACACAACCAATATTACCAACTACTGGCTCAATAATAACACAGGCAATAGATTTCCATTCCTTTCTTAGTACATCTTTGAACATTTTTTCATTATTAAAGGGAAGGGTTATCGTATTTTCTGCATAGGAATTTGGGACACCAGGACTATCAGGTACTCCAAAGGTAGTTGCCCCTGATCCTGCTTTAACTAAGAGGCCGTCTGCATGTCCGTGATAACAGCCTTCAAATTTGATTATCTTATCCCTTTTTGTAAAACCTCTTGAAACCCTTATTGCAGACATTGTTGCTTCAGTGCCTGAATTAACCATTCTTACTTTTTCAATAGATGGATATGCATTAATAATCATTTGAGCAAGCTCTATCTCAAGGGGGGTTGGAGCTCCATAGCTCGTTCCTTTTTCTATAGCAGATTTAAGAGCCTTTACTACAGCGGGATGGGAATGACCCAATATCATAGGTCCCCATGAGAGGACAAAATCTATATACTCATTTCCGTCAACATCGTATATCTTGGAACCCTTTGCCTTGCTTATGAATAGAGGTGAACCTCCCACTGCCTTAAAAGCCCTAACAGGACTATTTACCCCACCTGGCATTAATTTAGTTGCTTTATTGAATAAGATTTTAGATTTTTTTATCTCCATAATAATCTCCAAACTATTAAATTTATAATAATGTAGCAAAGCTTATTTTTATTTGTCAAAATTAACCACTTGTTTTAGCTGATTTTTCAAAGTCAACTATTTTTTTTCCTTGAACATAATCTTTTGTTTTATAATCAGTTATATTAAGCATCTTTTTGATAATGTCATTCATCCTGTCACTCTGTTCCTTTATTATATCTATCTCCTTATTTATTGGTTCGTTTTTGTTTAGTTTAATATGAGAAAGGGTAACAAGACTTTGAATAACTGTCATGGGTTGTCTCATTTCATGTGCAGTAGCACCAGCTAATTCTATTAATGTTTGGAGTTTTTCTTGTTCTATGTTGCTTGCAATTCCTTTACTAAGCATTCTTGATACATAAAATGTGACCATTCCTACAAAAAATATACTAATTATTCCAACTAATAAAAGGGAGATGATAGTTCTTTTAGTCTTAAGAGAGAGGATATGGTCAAATCCTTCTGTAGGTATAAGAACTGTAATGCCACCCATAATTTTTGTCCCTACATCAGATGTTGGAGAATTATGACATCTCAGGCAGGGATGCTCTATCTGAATAGGAGCTATGTATTTAAAAAAGCTTGCATCTTTGTCATTTATAAATATGGAAGCCTCTTTTAATCCTTTGCTTGAAAAATCCTCCAAGGCCTTTCTTTCCCATTCATCAGGTTTATTATATGGATTTATTGGATTTAAACTAACTACCCTAAATTTATAACCCTGCCTACTATTAGCTATTTCTGACAATTGTCTTGTCATATAAGCAGGATTGATCTTTGTATATCTCTTCCCATCAGTAGAAATGATATCCCTATGGGGATCATCTAAAAATTGATTGGGTTGTACATCATTCGTAACCTCTGCATATACACCACCTAATTGTGTATTCCACAATCTAGTTACCTGTATCTGTTCAAAAAATGCCCTCGCAATATGTTTTAAATTTGATATCTGTTCTTCACGAATCCTTTTACTTTCCCATTTAATAATTAAAGAAAATAGAATTATTAAAATAATTAGGAAAGGAATGAAAAATGTTAATGTAAGCCTGAATGGGTTAGCTTGACCAATATAATTGGAAAAGTTTTGCTTAATATTTTTCACTTTAAACAAATTTAGTCCTAAATCAAAAATTTATTTTCGGTTTTAGATTCAACATTATTCTAAAATATTTTTTTTGATTTAGTCTAATTTATGATGTGGATTATTTTTCATAAGGCAGAATAGGTGATATTATCTTTTAAAGGAATCCTTGACGTTTTATTATTATTTCCGTAGTTATCGAGACCTATGTGCAGGATTATTTTTGTATAACACTTACCATCTACAAAGACAATATCGTGTTGAGGGTCCTTAAGACTTAAAGTTGATATTCTGATGTAACACATGTTATATATATATCATGAGTTACATAATAAAGAATTCGGGATGGCTTATTTTTTTTTATAGCACACCCTCAAAACCTGTAAGCTCAAGGGTAAAGGTTTGGAGAAGACTTTTAAAGGCGGGTGCATTGCCATTTAAAGGAGCTGTTTACATTCTTCCTTATAGCAATGAACACTATGAATTTTTTCAGTGGTTAGTATCCGAGGTAGCTTCACTTGGAGGTGAAAGTGCCTTTGTAAAGGCAGAAAGGATTGATTCCATAAATGATAATGATATAATTAGCCTTTTTAATCAGGCAAGGGAAAGGGATTATCTCGTCATTGAAAGGCATATAGATGCACTTCAGAGAAAGATAGAAAACATAAAAAAAGGAGGTGTGGATGAGAATAGAAAAAAACTACTTGAAGATCTTTACAAATGCGAAGAGGAATTTGAGGTGATTAAAAGGATAGATTTTTTCTCATCAACAAAGGGAAGAGATTTACAAAAGAGATTAAAGAGTTTGAGGCTCGAGATTAAAAACCTCTCAAAACCAGTTATGGAAATAGATACTCATGCTATTAGAAGGAGAAGAATAGAAGATTATCAAGGCAAACTATGGCTAACAAGAAAGAATCCCTTTGTGGATAGAATGGCCTCTGCTTGGCTTATTAGGAAATTTATTGATAAGGATGCAAAATTCTGCTTTATTGATGAAAAAGAAAAGTATAGGATAGATAAAGATTCTATATTATTTGATGCAAAAGGTGGTGAATTTACCCATTTTGGAGATATGTGTACATTTGAGGTTCTTTTAAAATCGTTTAATATCAAGGATAAATCTTTAAAAAAGATTGCAGAGATAGTGCATGAAATAGATCTAAAGGATGAAAAATATAACAATCCAGAGACAAGGGGCATAGAGGATATTCTTATAGGTATAAGAAAAACATCAAAAAATGATAGCGATGCACTTGAAAGGGGAATAGCTATATTTGAGATGCTTTATGCATCAAAAACAGGATAAGAGGGATAAATGATTACTTTTAAAAATGCTCTAAAATATTGGCTGAAGCTTGGCTTTGTTAGCTTTGGTGGGCCAACAGGCCAGATAGCAATGATGCATAAAGAAATAGTAAACAATAAAAATTGGATAAATGAAAGCCACTTCATGCAGGCCCTTAATTTCTGTATGCTTTTGCCTGGTCCTGAGGCACATCAGCTTGTTATATATATCGGATGGCTTATGCATAGGATAAAGGGTGGAATAGCTGCTGGATTACTCTTTATAATCCCAGCTGTTTTTATTTTAGGAATTCTTTCCTATTTTTATTTAACAATGGGCAATATTTCTTCTGTTTCAGCTATTTTTTATGGACTTAAACCTGCTGTTGTAGCAATAGTTGCTGAGGCAGTTTTAAGAATTGGCAAAAGGTCCTTTAGAACTAAAGGCTTTATTATTATAGCTTTGATATCTTTTGTTTCTATCTACTTTTTTAATATCCCTTTCCCTTTTATCATTCTTTCAGCAGGTATTTTTGGGTATTTATTTAAATCAAAAAAGGAGAGGAGTCTTATGCCAAATATAGATACGAAGGCTTATTCTATGGATTATAGAGATGAGAAGGGATCAATTCTAAAGACATTTAAAACAGCTCTTATATGCCTTCTTATTTGGTTTTTCCCTTTAATACTGATAGGCATATGGATAGGTATGGACAATATTTTTATGGATATTGGTATTCTTTTCAGTAAGGCTGCAATAGTGACATTTGGAGGGGCATATGCAGTCTTATCATATATAAGCCAGCAGGCGGTTATGAGATATGAATGGCTCACACCTGACCATATGATGGATGGGCTTGGTATGGCAGAGACTACACCAGGACCTCTAATAATGGTCAATCAATTTGTAGGCTTTACTGCTGCATATCAAAATTCTGACGGATTAGATCCTTTATTGGCTGGAATAATCGGTGGCCTGACTGCTACATGGGTAACCTTTGCACCATCTTTTTTATTTATATTTGCAGGTGCACCTTATATAGAAAGGCTCAGAGGAAATATAAGACTTAGTAATGCGCTTGCGACTATTACTGCTGCTGTTGTAGGGGTTATATTGAATCTTGCAGTTGTATTTATAAGCCATGTATTGTTCCCAACAGAAAGAGGTTTTGATTTCTTTGCTTTTTTAATGGCTGTTATCGCATTTTTAGGCTTGCGATATCTTAAACTGCCCATAATAGCAGTTATTATAGGTTCTGCCTTTGCAGGATATATATGGAAAATCTTACTTTAAGAATCATGGGATGCCTTTGGAATCCGAATATTAAAAATTAAAGGGGGAGACAATTATGCCGTCTATTGGCAAACATTTAGTAGCAAGTAAGGCAAAGTTTGATCATATTCAGGAAGAGCTTAAGAAGTCTATCTCTGACATGCTTGCATATTTCGGGATCAAATAACGGGAGGTTAAAATGAACTATAAGATTAAAGATGCTGATATCGACCTGCTCCGTAAGGCAGGGGTTGCAGAGGAAGATATAAAGCACTGTGTTAAAGTAGCTGAAAAGGCATTGGAGATTGCAGAAAGGATTCAGGCAGATGTTAACAAAGAACTAATAGGCAGAGGGGCTTTATTTCATGACATTGGAAAGGCAAAGACACACGATATTAAACATGGCATGCTCGGCGCAGAGATAGGAGAAAAGATAGGGCTCCCAAAAGAGATAACTGACATTATGGAAAAACATATAAGGGGTGGCCTTACAGAGCCAGAGGCGAAAGAGCTAGGACTGCCTATAAAAGATTACTCACTAAAACGGCTTGAGGAAAAAATCATTATCTATGCAGATAGACTCGTAGACATTATTACAGATGGGATTGTAGAGATTAGAGATGAAAAAGAGGCAGAGATCAGATTTGAAGAGATTCTTAGGGCCTATCCAAAATACGGAAAAAATGAAAAGACCTTGAACCGCTATCTCGATTATCACAGAGAGATACAGGGATTGATGAAGAGATGAGATTTAGTCCCTTTGTACTGCTTTGCTCTTCAGGGCTTTTTGCAATATTTAGTTCTACAATATCAAAAAGCCCTGTGCTTCCCTTATTTGCGACACATTTAGGCGCTGATCCCTCAGAGGTAGGATTAGTTGCATCGGTATCAGCCTTTACAGGCATTATTTCCAGCATTCCTGCGGGCATGCTTTCTGATAGGTGGGGACGTAAAAGGATGCTGTTTTTTTCTGCCATTGTATTTTCAACAGCACCATTCCTTTATATGTTTGTGACAAAGATATGGCAACTTGCGCTGGTCAGGTTTTATCATGGCTTTGCAACAGCTATATTCATCCCAGTAGCAATGGCACTGGTTTCTGACCTTTTTCATAAAGAGCGAGGGGAAAAAATGGGTTGGTTTTCCACATCTACACTTATAGGCAGGTTTATGGCGCCTATAGCAGGAGGAGGCATTATAGGAGCAATGGTTTACAATCCAGGGCTAAGCTATAAAATTGTTTATCTTGTATGTGGAATTTCTGGTTTAATAGCCCTTTTGATTTCATTTAAGTTGCCTTCTAATCCTGAAAAGAGGAAAGAAAAACCAAAATGGAAAGAGACATTTTTATCATTTAGATCTGTGCTATCTAATAAACTCATTCTAATCACTGCAGGAATTGAGGCATCCATCCTCTTTGCCTATGGTACATTTGAGACTTTTCTGCCTCTTTATGCTATAAATTCTGGATTTACTGCCTATGAGGTAGGTTTCTTTCTATCATCACAGGTTATTACACTTGCACTAACAAAGCCTTTAATGGGGAGGTTTTCTGATAAACATGGCAGAAGTCATCAGATTTTCTGGGGGGCAATAATTGGAGCGATCTCTATAGGTGCATTTTCTTTTTCTAAATCATTTATTCTATTGCTTTTATTGAGCATACTTTTTGGTTTAAGCCTATCAATAGTAACATCAGCAACATCAGCCTTTATTGCAGATTTAAGTCTTAAAGAGACCCATGGCTCGGCAATGGGGATATTAGGTTCTATAATGGATATAGGACATTCTGTAGGACCTATTATCTCTGGAATAATAGCTTTGTATTTTGGGTTTGATAAGGCATTTATTGGAGCTGGATTAGTCCTTGTTTTTATTGCATTTATATTTCTTGATATGGCAATTAGAAAAAAATAGAGATTATTTTTGTCTAAACCTAATATATTTTTGTTTGTTATGAATTATTTTATATTGCCACTTGATAAGTTATTTTTGCTGATTTCCAGATATTATAAGGCTTTTTGGAAAAGAAACATATAGAAATTACCTATATGCTATAATTTAACAAAATTGCAAATACTAAGACAAAAAGGGGGATTTTAAAATGCAAAAAGAGATAGTGATGTTTCTTTCAACAACTCCCTACAGTTTTGAAAATACCCATACAATATTTAGGCTTGCAGATGCCGCACTTAAAAAGGGATTAAGGGTTAGGCTTGTTGCATCCGGAGATGGTGTATTCTCCATAGTGAAAGGACAGGTTCCTCAGTCATTGTCTGCACTTGAAGACCTTGTAGGCAGAGGACTCAAGGTTGATATATGAACTGGCTGTATGATAACTCGCGGTCTTGCGGGAGAAGATGCAGCATTTGGAGAGATGAGCTCATTGAAAGGGCTTTTCAATGTAATTAAGGCTAATCCCATATTTTTAAACCTTGGGATATAGGAGGCTGATATGGTAAGCATAATTTTAAGAAGACCGCCTTATGGTACTATTGATGCGCCTGAGGCAATTCGTCATGCCCTCGGAGGAATAACAGAAGATATGGTTGTTAACCTTATATTAATTGACGGAGGTGTGAATGCAGCGCGAAAGGGGCAGAATGTATCAAATACTGAATATTTAAGCATTGAAGAAGGAATCAGGGACTGTATTAATATGGGTGTTAAAGTATATGCTGATAGGTCTTCTTTAAAGGCTGAATATATGGAGTCAGAGGGGATAATAGAGGGAGTGGTTATTGCTGATAGTTCAGATATTGCAGATATTATTAAAGAATCGAATGTAACCATGATTTTTTAGGAGGGGATTTATGCTCGTGATTATAAAAAGCGCACCTGATACAATAGAAGGTAAGAGAGCTGTAAAACTGGCGAGGGATATGGCGGCAGACATTTGCCTGATACAAAATGCAGTATATTTTGCTCAGAAAGATAGGCTTGAAGGGTTCTGCGGAACAGTATTTGTTATTAGTGAGGACGCTCAATTAAGAGGCTTAAAATCAGGGGATATGGACAAAGGGATAAAGGAAATAGATTATGATGGGCTTGTAGATTTAATGATTAAAGAGGATAAGGTGGTGGGAATGTTTTAAATCAGCATAGATAATATTACAAAATAATAGTAATTTATCAATCGTACTTTGCCACAATAAATCTGTCAGATTCAAGATATTCAATAGCTTTGTTTATATCCCTTTTTTTACCTATTAATAAAAGGATATCACCTTTTTTTAATACAAAATCAGGTGATGGATTTTGGTGAATTTCATTATCCCTTTGTACTGCAATAATTGTAACACCTGTTTTAGCCCTCAGATGGAGATCTTTAATAGTATGTCCACCTATACTTGATTCCTCCTTAATTAAATATGTCTCTGTCTCTATGTCTTTTAAGAATTCATATCTTTCAGTTAGAGGTTTCTTAGGAAGGTCAATAGTTCTTAATGCATTATAGCTATTTTTTCTTATGTTATCAATATAATCAGCAATTATATTTCTTGGTACATGGTAGTGATGAAGCACCCTTGAGAATATCTCAATTGAGGTCTCAAATTCTTCAGGTATTACCTCATTAGCACCTAAATCTATTAGTTCATCTACCTCAGCAAGATATCTTGTCCTAACAATAATATATATGTTAGGGTTTTCATGTCTTGCTATAGAGACTATCCTCCTCGTTGAGATGGGATCTGATATGGCTATGACAAGAAGATCAGCGCTTTCTATTCTTAGCTTATGAAGAATCTCTTTAGATGTTCCGTCACCATAGTATATTGGTTCACCTTTTTTTCGCATCTCCTGAACCGTGTCAATATTAAGATCAAGTACTACATATGGAATTTCTGTATTTTTAAGGACATGGGCAAGGTTTCTTCCATTAAGTCCAAATCCAATAATTATTACATGACCTTTCTTTTTTGGCAAAAATGTTGTTTCTTTAAAACTTTTTAATTTAGCAACTCTTTTGAGTAAATGTCTTGATGTTATCCATGCAGAAAGGAAGGGAGCATATTTTAGTGTAAATGGTGTCATCATCATTGAAATAACAGAGGATGAGAGGAATATTTGGTAAAAATCATCTGTTATAATTTCTAATTTTTTGCCTAAGACTGCCAGTACGAATGAAAACTCCCCAACCTGAGCAAGTCCAAATCCAGAATGAAATGCTGTCCTCAAAGGATTTTTAATGATTAATACTGAGAGAGTCCCTGTTAATACCTTCATGCAAAAAATTGATATAACAGCAATTGTTATAACTGAAAAATTGTCAAAGACATAGGATATATCCATAAGCATTCCCACAGAAACAAAAAACATCCCGATAAAACTGTCTTTAAATGGTAGGATGTCAGAGGTTGCCTGATGGGCATATTCAGACTCTGAAATTACAATACCAGCTAAAAAGGCACCAAGGGCGAGTGATAGTCCAAATTTTGATGTTAATAGGGCTATACCAAGACAAAGTAGAATAATTGTAGTTATAAAAAGCTCTCTGCTTTTTGTTTTAACAATATTATGAAGTATAACAGGAACGATCCAACGGGCACTTAAAATTACAATCACTATAATGAAAACTGCTTTTCCCATTTTTATTGCTATATCAATTAGGTTTAATTTTTCTCCAGAAAGAATAGGGGTAAATAACATAAGAGGCACAACGCATATGTCCTGAAATATAAGTATCCCAATCATTGAACGGCCATGGGGGGTATCTATTTCTCCTCTCTCTGCAAGCAATTTAAAGAGGATTGCGGTACTACTTAGAGAAATGAGAAAGCCCAAAAAAAGAGATTTATTGATATCTCTTGTTAAGGTGTAAGCAGCTATGGTAGAAAGTAGTATGGTAAGAGAAACCTGTAATCCACCACCTTCTAATACAGTCTTTTTCATTTTTATAAGCTTTGCAACAGAAAACTCTATACCAATGGTAAATAGAAGGAGCATTACCCCAATCTCAGCGAGTATTTCTACTGAATGAACATCTTTTATAAATCCTATACCATAAGGCCCGATTAAAGTTCCTGCTATTAGAAAGCCAACAAGAGAAGGTATTTTTAGCCAGTTTAGTAAAAAAACTACTATTGCAGATGCACTAAATATGATAACAAGGGATTTTAAAAATTCTAATTCCTGCATATCTTTTAATTCTTTTAATATTCTAATCTTTCGAGAGTAATTGTATAGTTGCGGAAGCTATATCTTTTAAGAGTTGATCATCCTCTTTTTCTAATAATTGTCTTAAAAAGGGGATTGCCTCTGGATTCCCAATTTTTCTAATAGAGATTAGAGCGCCTCTTTTTACTGCAAAACTTTTATGATTCAGTAAAGAGATTAAATGAGGCAATGCCCTATTATGCCCTATTTCACCGAGAGAATATATTGTAGCCTCTTTTACGGTTAATGAGTCGGTATTAAGCTCCTCAATAAGTGCATCTAAAGCCTTTTCATTTTTGAAATTACCCAATGCTTTAACGGTATTCCATTTCAAAGCAGGACAATCATTATTGAGAAATATATCTTTTAGTACATTTATTAATAAATTTAGCGCTATTGGATCTTTAATCTCTCCAAGAAGTCTTATTGCCCTGCCTCTGATTTTCCAGTCTTCATATCTATCCTCAACAACTGCCATAAGCATTTTGACTGTCTCATGATTCTTGATTTTTCCCAATTCTTCAATAGCTGATAATCTTATTTCAGGTCTTTTATCATGAAGCATTACATATAAATCATCAATGTTTATTGCATTGGCATTACCTTTTATTGAGAATAAAAAGGAATAAAAAATGGATAATAATATATTAATTCTTAACAACTTAGAAGAAATAAACATTTTTATTGGTTTATAATATTTAGCGGGCCTCTGTAACCCTGCCACCCCTTGGAATTATAGCTATACCTGACGGATCAATATGACACCTAAAACGGTCTTTAGCAGGATCAAAGCCAATATTTTCGCACTCATTTATAATATTCAATTTGTCTATTATAACCCGTCTCAGATTGCAATCTCTTTTAATAGTTACATTGTCTAATATTATGCAATCCTCTATATTAGCGCCATCTTCTATAACTACCCCGCTTCTTATGATGGAATTCTTGACCCTTGCCTTACGAATAATAACACCTTCGGCAATCAAACTATTTTCAATTTCACTTTTTAGGATTTTTGTCGGAGGTCCTTCATAACTTATTGGATGAATGGGCCAGTGGTTATTGTATAATTCAAATATTGGAGAATCTCCTAACAAATCTTTATGTGTCTCAAAATATGTTGCTATTGTTCCAACATCTCTCCAATACCCTTTTTCTTCATAAGGTTTGATACCAGGAATTACATTGGTAGAAAAGTCATAGGCAAAAACCTTCTCGGTGCTAACAAGATCGGGTATTATATGAGCTCCAAAGTCATATTTATGTTCCCTTTGAGCCTTTACAAGGGAATCTATTAATATGTCTTTGTTAAAAATATAATTTCCCATTGAAACATAAGCCTTTGATGGTTCGTCAGGCATTGGAGTTGGTTCTTTAGGTTTCTCCTGAAATCCTGTTATCCTTTTATCAGTATCAGTCTGAATTACCCCAAAGGCTGATGCCTGCTCAATAGGAACAGGTCTTGCAGCTACAGTGACAAAGGCTTGGTTCTTTAGATGAAAATCTATCATCTGTCTAATATCCATCTTATAAATATGGTCAGCTCCAAAAATAATTACCAATTCTGGGTTATATTGTTGAATAAGATTCACATTTTGGAACACAGCATCGGCAGTGCCCTGAAACCATTCAGGGCCCCTTCTCATTTGGGGTGGCACAACAGTTATAAAATGGTCTTTAATAACTGGGGATAAGACCCAATTCTGTCTTATATGTTCAATTAGTGATTGGGATTTATATTGAACAAGTAAGTATATTGAATAAATACGAGAATTAATAAAATTACTGAGGACAAAATCTACTATCCTATACCTTCCTCCAAAAGGTACAGATGGTTTTGATCTAAATGCAGTAAGTGGAAATAGCCTTTCCCCTTTTCCCCCTGCAAGTATGAATGCTAAAACCCTTGGATTAGCCATTTATGCCTCCTAAAATAAATATTTGAAATAAAAATTGAAAGTAATATAGGATGAAAATTGAATTTATAGGCATTAATAAATAATTTTCATTAAAATTATAACCTAAAAAGGCTTATTCTGCAATCATGGCATACAATAATCCATAAAATGAAGAAACATTTGCTCGATTACGGATTAAGGGTATATGATATACTTGCCCATAAATTATGAACTCTGATAAACTTCTTTTATGATAAGATGGTTTTTTTCAAAAATGCCTTTCCAGAGGATTGCAATTGTCCCTTTTTCAGGCATTCTTTCCAGAAGGTCAATAGATGAGTACATGCTAATCTTTAAATATCTTGAGGAGGCAAAAAATATCAAGGCTGTGATATTGGAGTTGGAATGCCCTGGTGGCTCTGCAGTAGCCTCTGAAATCCTTTTTCACAGGCTTAAAAGACTGAATGATAAGAAGCCCCTTTATTGTTATGCTATTATGGCTGCATCTGGGGGTTATCTGGCTGCCATTGGAGCGAGAAAGATTTTTTCCCCTGCAACTGCACTGATAGGAAGTATTGGTGTACTGTCAATGAAACCTGTTTTTAAGGATTTTATGGAGAGATTTGGTATAAGGCTTGAGGTTATGAAAAAGGGAGCAATGAAGGATATGGGTCTTTTTCATAGGGATTCAACAGAGGATGAGAAGAGGAGTTGGGATGCAATAAATGAGGCAATATATGAAAGATTTATAGAGATAGTAGCTGATAGAAGAATGATCCAAAAGGATAGAGTAAAAGAATTTGCTACGGGAGAGTTATTTAATGCCTTAAAGGCAAAAGAAATGGGACTTATTGATGGTGTATCTGACTTTGACTCATTTCTTGAAAAAATATCAGAAGAAACAGGGGTAAGGATGGAAAGGGTAATCACAATAAAACCGAGGAAACCATTTTTAAAGAGAATTGCATTAGAATCTGCCCAGATATTTTATGATGAGCTTTACAGAAGGATGTATCTTTAGTTTTGATTATAGAACAACAACATGACAATATAAGAGGTGAGAGGATGAAAAAGATTTTTTTAATTCCTATGCTTTTTTATCTCTAATTTTTTCTTATGCATATGCTCAGGAATTTCAAAACCTTAATGCAGAAGAGTTAAAAATGATGATTGATAAAAAAACGAAAATGGTTATTGTTGATGTAAGGACAGAAGAGGAGTATAGACAGGGTCATTTGCCAGCTGCAATAAATATACCACCTGATAAATATATTTCCATATCATCCTATCTACCTAAAAACAAAAAGACGCCTCTAATTTTTTATTGCAGGGGCTATGGTTGAGGACTAACAAAAGAGGCAGCAGTTGCCGCTATGAAGGCAGGTTATAAAAATATAAAAACATTTCAAGGAGGTCTCCCTGAATGGGTTATGAAGGGATATAAGATTAATAAATAATATAGATATTGTTTTACAATAAATTAAACGATCTGATATAATTAAATAAAATATAGAGTTTTTAAAAGGAGGAGGTAAATAAATGAATGGACTAAAAACAATGCTATTAATGGTCACCTTGACATTAATGCTTGTTGCAATAGGTGGAATACTCGGAGGCAAATCAGGAATGACATTTGCTCTTATCATGGCATTTGGTATGAATTTTATAACATACTGGTTCAGTGATAAGATTGTGTTAAGGATGTATGGCGCAAGACCTGTATCTGAATCTGATGCGCCAGAACTTTACAGTATTGTGAAAAGGCTTTCACAAAAGGCAGGTCTTCCTATGCCAAAGGTTTATATCATAAACCAGGATCAGCCGAATGCCTTTGCCACGGGTAGAAATCCACAGAATGGTGTGGTAGCAGTCACAACAGGTATAATGAGGATTCTCACAAGAGAAGAATTGGAGGGTGTTATTGCCCATGAGCTTGCCCATATCAAACACAGGGATATATTAGTGGGAACTATTGCTGCAACTATTGCAGGAGCAATAAGTTACCTTGCACAGATGGCACAATGGGCAATGATATTTGGTGGTAGAAGCAGTGATGAAGAGGGTGGTGGGAATCCAATTGCAGCAATAGTTATGATGATTGTTGGACCTATTGCAGCATTGATAGTACAGATGGCTATTTCCCGTTCAAGGGAATATGGCGCTGATGATGGAGGTGCAAGAATAGCTGGTAATCCAATATATCTTGCAAATGCACTGAAAAAACTCCATATTGCATCCCAGAGGATACCAATGGATGCAAATCCAGCAACATCTCATATGTTTATAGTAAATCCCCTTTCAGGCGGTGGATTGCTAAAGCTTTTTAGTACACATCCACCTATTGAAGAAAGGATTGCAAGACTTGAGGCAATGGCATATAAAAGGCTTTAATCAGAATACAAAGAAGGCAGAGAATCTTCTGCCTTCTTAATTCATTTCTTAAACATCTTTCTTAAATCTTCCAGAGATAAAAAAATCCTTGTAGGTCTTCCATGGGGGCAATAATCAGGGTTTTCAGTGTCTTCAAGGTCTTTAAGAAGTTTTGCAATTCTTGAGCTGTCAGGAACTTCTTTTCCCCTTATAGAGGTATGACAGGCAATTCTTGCAGCAAGAGCTTTTTTTATATTGTAAAGGGGCCCTATCTCTTTCTCTCTAAAGTTAGATTCAATTAGGTATTTTGCAATGTCATTCATCATGCCAGTTAAATCTGCATCCTTTAGAAATTCGGGAATGCTTCTTATAATGATTGTGTCATGACCAAAATCATCTACCTCAATACCAAATTCATTGAGTATGTCTAAATTTTCTAATAGGACCATGTATTCGGCTGATTTAAGTCTTACCTGTTGTGGGAAAAGAAGTCTATATATAGAAAAATTTGTGGCAGAGGGTTTTTCTGATGATGTATTGGATGTATTGACAGTCTCTTTGTTTTTATTATATTCAATCTTTTTTAAAAGCCTTTCATAATTAATCCTCTCATGTAGGGCATGATAATCAATTATAATAAGACCTTTCTCATTAGTAATTGCAATAAAAGTATCGCCCAGATAGAGTGAAGGAATATTGCCAAAATATGAGGATGTCTTATATAAAGATTCATTTTCAGAGATTAAAGGTTGTTCAGCTATGATTGTATCAATATAACTCTGTGTTGATATATCATTGTATGTAACTTTAGATATATCTTCTTTAACTAAATGGTAGTCAGACCTCTGATTAGAGGTTTTTAAAGCCTCTTTGATTGCATGATACACAAAATTAAAGACCATGTTTTTATCTTTAAATCTCACTTCCCTTTTTGTTGGATGGACATTAAAATCAACTAAGTCAGGTTTTATCTTTAAAAAAAGGATAAAAACTGGATGCTTGTCCTTTGGTATTAATCCCTCATATGCCTTATAAACAGCATAGGATATTGTCTGATCCTTAATAGGTCTATCATTAATGAAAATGAATTGATTATTTTTATTATTCCTTAGATGTAACCCCTTATCTATAAAGGCCTTAATGCTTAAATGATTTTCATTAAAAGATGTTTCAATCAATTCATCAATAAATTCCTTACCAAAGACATGTAAAATCCTTTCCCTGTATTCTGATGCTGCTGGAAGACTTAATACCTCTTTATCGTCTATTTTCAGAAAGAATCCAGTTTTATAATTTGGCAAGGCTGACTTTGTTACAACATCAATAATGTGATAATTTTCTGTACTATCTGATTTTAGAAATTTAAGCCTTGCTGGTGTATTATAAAATAGGTCTTTTACCTCAATTGTGGTTCCTACTGTAGAGCAATCTCTAATCTCTTTTATTTCCCCATTTATAATTTCAATACATGTACCTATAGAGTCTTTATATGAAGTAGCCATTTTAACCTTAGATACAGATGCAATAGACGAGAGGGCCTCTCCTCTGAAGCCCATTGTTTTTATATTAAACAGGTCATCCTCATTCTTAATTTTACTAGTGGCATATCTTTCAAATGCAATAAGGGCATCCTCTCTATCTAATCCAATACCATTATCAGAGACCCTAATCAGTTTTTTTCCAGCCCTAAAAATAGCAATATTTATTATAGTGCTTTCTGCATCCAAGCTATTCTCAATCAATTCTTTTACTACAGAGGCAGGCCTTTCTACAACTTCACCAGCGGCAATTTTATTTCTGATATTTAAAGGGAGGATACTAATCTTAGGCATAGACTATTTTAACATAGGATTGCTATAATTAAACATGCAAAAGGTCATGATGAAAGGGAATGAGGCTATTGCAGAGGCTGCAATATTAGCAGGCTGCAGATTTTATGCAGGTTATCCCATAACCCCTCAAAATGAGATACCCGAGTATATGTCCAGAAGGATGCCAGAGGTAGGAGGTGTATTTATACAAGCAGAAAGCGAGATATCTGCAATAAACATGATTTATGGCGCATCAGCATGTGGAGTAAGGGCAATGACATCATCAAGCGGCCCGGGAATAAGCCTTAAACAGGAAGGAATCTCTTTTCTTGCAGCTGCAGAGCTACCATCGGTAATTGTAAATATGCAGAGGGGAGGTCCTGGACTTGGAAACATATCTGCAAGTCAGTCAGATTATTTTCAAGCTGTTAAGGGAGGTGGCCATGGAGATTATAAACTACTTGTTTATGCACCATATAATCTTCAAGAACTCTGGGATTTGACAATGCTTTCCTTTGACAAGGCTGATGAATATAAAAATCCTGTTATGGTACTTGGAGATGCAATCATAGGACAAATGATGGAACCATTTGTACCAACACCTTATAATGAACCTGAACTTCCTAAAAAAGATTGGATAATAGGCATACCTGATAAGGAAAAACCTAATGTTATTAAAACCTTATTTATGAAAGAAGGTGAGCTTGAACAGAGAAATTACATATTACAGGCAAAGTATAAGAGGATGAAAGACAGGGAGGTTAGATTTGAGGAATTTTATGCCTATGATGCTAAATTAGTTGTTGTTAGTTTTGGGATTGCTGCCCGGATAGCGATGGCAGCAGTAAGAAGACTGAGAAATGAGGGATATGATATAGGGCTTTTCAGACCAATTACACTGTTTCCGTTCCCTGAAAAGGAGTTGAATGAAATTGCTGATAGGGAAAAGAGATTTATTACTATTGAATTAAACGCAGGACAAATGGTAGAAGATGTAAGGCTATCGGTTAATGGAAAATCAGAAGTGCTTTTTTATGGAAGGCCGGGCGGGGCAATAATAACCCCTGAGGAATTATATGAGAAACTCTCTTTATTGGTAAGTCCTAAATTTTACATTGTTAGGTAGGCAATTTATATTATTTTTTCTAATTTGTTCAAGATATCCCTTTTTGCTGTATCTATATCTGCCCTTATTCTGAAGCCAGAGGCATTTTTATGACCACCACCGCCATAGGATGCTGCAACAGAAGCTACATTAATGTCATCCTTAGACCTTAGACTGACTTTATAGTAATTGCTATCTATCTCCCTAAAAAGAACAGATACATTTATATTTTTTATGATCTTAAAAAACTCAACAAAATATTCTGTATCTTCAGGATTTGTGCCTGTCTCCTCAAACATCTTTTTTGTTACAGTCACTATTGCAATCTTATCCTCTATCTTCAAGGTATTAAGTACTTTTGTGAATAAGGCAAATCTGCCTTCAGACCATGACTCAAATAGTTCCCTATAAATTAGATGAGGTCTTGCTCCTGCTTTGACTAATTCAGCAGCTATATTTAGGACCTCACTGTCGGTATTTTCATATCTAAAATTTCCTGTATCTGTAGCTAATGCTGCATATAGATTTATAGCAATTTCAGGTGTTATTATCGTTTTAAGCTCTTTAATAATATAATAAATCATTAATCCAGTAGCCGCTGCATCAGGCATTACCCATCTAATATCTCCGAAGGATTTCTCGGTTTCGTGATGATCTATAACAATGGCATATAGGGAAGAGAGAGATATACTGTTTTCTTTTGTATCCTTATCTATAATACGATCAATATCATTGCAATCTATAAGTATTAAATGTTTAAATGTTGTGATATCTATATTAGAAGATTTTAGATTTTCAAGGGTAATAAATTTTTCCTGTCCTGGCAGGAATTTGTATTGTATAGGCACATTGTCCTTACATAATAGAAGAACATCTTTCTTAATTTGTTCAAGAGCCATTGATAGGGCAATTGATGAACCGAGGCCATCTCCGTCAGGACTAATATGTGTAGCTATAATAAAATGGTCTTTGTTTTTTAGAAAATCTATTAATTCTATAGGAGGAAACATTAATTATTTAACCAAACCTCATTAATCTTCGCTCTTTTCCTTTAATTCTTTTATTAGTCTATCGATTTTGTCTCCATGCTCAATAGATTTATCAATCCTAAAATCAAGCAATGGAATAAATTTTAATCTGACCCTGCGCGATACCTCATTTCTAATAAGACCCTTTGCAGAATTAAGAATATCAATAGTTGTTTCTTCCTCATCTTTCTTTAAAACGCTAATGAAGACCTTTGCAGCCTTTAGGTCATCTGATAGTTCAACATCAGTAACAGTAACAAATCCGAGACGGGGATCCTTGATCTTTCGCATGACAATGTCGGCGATTTCTTCTCTAAGAAGTATATTTAGTCTTTGAGATCTTTTATAGGGATGCATAATTTTTAAGAGATAAACTAATTTATAGTTTTGCAGCTATCTTTTCTATTACATAATTTTCAAGTATATCACCAATTTTGAGGTCATTGAAGTTTTCTATCATAATCCCGCACTCGTAGCCCGCATGCACATCTCTTACATCTTCCTTAAATCTTTTTAGGGATGCGATCTTACCTTCATAAATTACAATATTATCTCTTATTACCCTTATACCATCGCTTGTACGGGTTATTGTTCCATCAATAACATAACAGCCTGCAATAGTTCCAAGTCTTGATATTTGAAATGTCTGCCGAACCTCTGCCCTGCCAACCACCTTTTCTTTGAGTGTAGGTTCAAGAAGTCCTTCAAGTGCCTTTTCCACATCTTCTATTGCTTCATAGATAATATTATAAAGTCTTATATCTACACCTTCTTTCTCAGCGAGCTGGGATGCCTTTAACTCAGGACGGACATTAAAACCTATAATTATTGCATTTGATGCAATAGCAAGCATCACATCAGACTCGTTTATGCCCCCTACTGAGGCATGAATAATCCTTACCTTTACCTCGGGATGTGTAATACCTTCAAATGCCTTTTTAAGAGCCTCTACAGATCCTTGTACGTCGGCTTTAATGATAATACCCAGTTCTTTTATCTGCCCCTCTTTTATCTTTGCATATAATTCGTCAAGGGTAAGTTTTTTGTGACGGCCTATCTCGGCAAGCCTCTGCTTCTGAAGCCGTGCAATGGCTATCTGTCTTGCTCTTTTTTCATCTTCTACTGATATAAAAATATCCCCTGCATTTGGCACTTCTGAGAAACCAGTTACCTCAACAGGTGTAGAAGGTCCGGCTATATTTATTTTTTTCCCTGTATCATCTACTAAAGCCCTAACCCTTCCAAATGTTGTGCCTGCAACAAATGGATCCCCGATTTTTAATGTTCCTGATTGTATAAGGACAGTGGCAACAGGTCCTTTGCCCTTATCAAGACGGGATTCAATAATAGTTCCTTTTGCACTTTTATTAGGATTTGCCTTTAATTCCATTATCTCTGCCTGAAGCAGAATCATTTCTAATAAATGCTCTATTCCTATTGCCTTTTTTGCTGAAACCTCTACAAATATATTCTGACCACCCCACTCTTCTGATACTATGCCATATTCTGCAAGTTCGTTTCTGATCTTTGCTGGATTAGCCTCAGGTTTGTCTATCTTGTTTATAGCAACAATAATAGGGACATTAGCAGCCTTAGCATGATTTATTGCCTCAACAGTCTGTGGCATAACCCCATCATCAGCAGCTACAACAAGTACAACAATATCTGTAACTTTTGCTCCCCTAGCCCTTAGAGATGTGAATGCCTCATGTCCAGGTGTGTCAAGAAATGTTATTTCCTTGCCCTGAAGAGATACCTTATATGCGCCTATATGTTGTGTGATTCCGCCTGCCTCTATCTCTGTTACCTTTGTCTTTCTTATTGCATCTAAAAGAGAGGTTTTACCGTGGTCAACATGTCCCATTATTGTAACAACAGGTGGTCTAGGAATAAGATTCTCGGCTTCTTCAGCAACTTCCTCAATAATATCTAATTGCTCAGGAGTTACTGATTCAACCTTTATACCGAAACTGTCTGCAACAAGTGTAGCAGCGTCTATATCTACAGGTTGATTTACAGTAGGCATATAACCGAGTTCCATAAATTTTTTGATGACTTCGGAAATCTTAAGCCCAGTCATCTCTGCGAATTCTTTTACTGTTGTTCCTTCTGTAATCTTGATTGATTTTTTTCTTGGCGCAGTTATATGAGGTTGTGGTTGTGGTTCTACCCTTCCAAATCTATCCTTTGGTTTTTTTACTGCCCTATGCTCTACCCACTTCTTTGGCTCTATCTTTTTAATAGCCTGAAATGCCTTTTGCATACCGGGTCTTACTTTTATTTTTTCCACCCTCTCTATTTCTATTTCCTTCTTAAACCTGTCAGGTATTTTTTCCTCTACCTCTTCTTCTGGGAGTGCAGTGGTTATATCTTGCAAAACAGTAGGTTCTGCAGTATATATCTCTTTTTGTTCTTCTAATGGCTCAATTTCTGCAACAGGTTCTGGTCCCTTTATCTGTTTATCTTCATTAATAATTATAGGTTCTTGCTTTACCGCTTCTTTTTCATACGTTTCAACTTCTACTCCCTGTATAAGGGATCTAATTTTATCTGCCTCTTCAGATGTGAGTTTAACAAGGGTTGTGCCTTTTTTAAACTCAATCCCCCTTATAATGCCTAACTTTCTGACAATCTCGGTTGATTTTATGCCGAGTTCTTTTGCTAGTTCTGTGCTTTTAAGTTCCTTTTCAGACACCTATATTTATCCTCCAGTGATTTGCTATTTACTAATTGTTTATAAAATGTTATCATAAAAGACTTTTTTTATGCAATTAAGTATGTAAATATTCATAATAATAAATACATTAATTAGGAGGCATATTATGGCAACCTGTTCAATATGTGATAAAAAAAGGGCAATTGGCAATAATGTTAGTCATGCAAATAATAAGACTCGCCGTATCTTTATGCCTAATTTGCAGAAAATAAAAGTTGTTACAAATAGTGGTACGAAAAGGCTATATGTATGCACAAGATGTATTCGTTCAAAGAAGGTCATTAAGGCAGTTTAGTTGCTTATGCTTCTTGAAAAATGAAGCCTGTAGGAATTTTACTATCTTCCCTCTTTAAAAGTCTTGGCATTGAGGATAGGATTAAACTATCTGATTTGCAGAATTCGTGGCATATTCTTTTAAATGAGCCTTTAACTCTTCATACTTATCCTACAGATTTAAAAGATGGTGAATTAGTTATTAATGTAGACTCTCCTACATGGATTGGGGAATTAAAATTCTTTAAAAATGAAATAATACAACGTCTTCGGACTTATAATATTAAAGATATCAGATTTAGACTTGGTGTAGTTTACCAGAAAAAAGGTGTGGCCAAAGAGGTAAAAAGAGATGGAGAGAGGGTTCATATGAAAAGATCTATTTCTGATTCAGACCTTGCATGGATAGAACAAACATTGGCAAATATTTCAGATATAGCACTTAAAGAACAAGTAAGAAAAGCAATTTTAGTGCAAATAAAGACACAGAGAGTCAAAAAATAAACAATTTTTTATGCAGATTCGGCCTGTTTTTTACGGATAATTATTGGTTTATCCTTTTTTAAAATAGTATCTTCATTTATTATACATTCTGTAACATCCTTTTGAGATGGCACATCATACATAATATCGAGCATCACATCTTCTAAAATAGCCCTTAATCCCCTTGCCCCGGCCTTTCTCTCTATAGCCCTTTTAGCGATTGCAGAAAGGGCGTTATCAGTAAATTTTAAACTTACATCATCTAATGCAAGAAGTTTCTGATACTGTTTTATAAGCGCATTTTTTGGCTCTGTTAATATCTTTATTAGAGATGCCTCATCAAGCTCATCAAGCGTAGCTATAATTGGAAGCCTTCCTATAAACTCAGGAATAAGACCATACTTTATTAGGTCTTCTGGCTCCACAAGGCTTAATATATTTCCTATCTTTTTTTCCTTAGCAGAAGAAAATTCTGTGCCAAATCCTATGCTTCTTTTCCCAATTCTCTTTTCGATAATTTTCTCAAGACCAACAAAGGCTCCTCCACATATAAAAAGGATATTTTTGGTATTTAGTTGAATATACTCCTGCTGAGGATGTTTTCTGCCTCCCTGTGGTGGAATATTTGCTATGGTGCCTTCTATTATTTTTAGAAGTGCCTGTTGTACCCCTTCTCCTGATACATCTCTGGTTATTGAAGGGCTATCAGATTTTCTGCTTATCTTATCAATCTCATCAATGTATACGATTCCTCTTTCTGCCTTTTCTACATCATAATCAGATGCCTGCAGTAACTTGAGCAGTACATTTTCAACATCCTCACCTACATATCCTGCCTCTGTAAGGGTTGTAGCATCAGCTATTGTAAAAGGGACATCAAGAAATCGCGCAAGTGTCTGGGCAAATAGGGTTTTTCCTGTGCCGGTAGGTCCAATTAATAAGATATTACTTTTCTGTAGTTCTACATCAAGCTTAGCTCCGCTAAATATTCTTTTATAATGATTATGTACTGCAACAGATAAAATCTTTTTTGCCCTATCCTGAGAGATTATATAATCATTTAGAAAATTATGTATCTCCACAGGGGTGGGTAATTTTTTTGATATATCTTTTGCAGATCCTTGATTTTCTTCCGCTATTATTTCGTTGCATAGCACTACGCACTCATCACATATATATACCATAGGACCTGCAATAAGCTTTATAACATCACTTTGTCCCTTACCACAGAAAGAACATCTTAATATATTAGCATCGTTTTTTTTTGGCATTATTTCCTCCGTAGCTACATAATCCTTTAAACCTAAAATTATCTTGACATAGCTATTTTTTTACATCTTTTTCAGATGTAATCACATTATCCACAATCCCATAATTCATGGCATCATAGCCAGACATAAAAAAATCCCTTTCTGTATCTGCCTGGATTTTTTCAAAGGGCTGGCCGGTGTGAAGGGATAATATCTCGTTTAATGTCTTTTTCATTTTTAATATCTCCCTTGCGTGTATTTCCACATCGGTTGCCTGTCCATAAAAGCCTCCTATAGGCTGGTGTATCATTATTCTGGAATGGGGAAGGGCATACCTTTTACCTTTTGTTCCAGCACAAAGCAGAAGGGCTCCCATGCTTGCTGCTTGACCAATGCAATAGGTAGCAATGTCAGGTTTTACATATTGCATAGTATCATATATGGCAAGACCTGCTGAAACAACACCCCCTGGTGAATTTATATATATATGAATTTCCTTTTCTGGATCCTCTGTCTGAAGGAATAGCAATTGCGCTATAACAACATTTGCTACATTATCATCAATAGCTGTGCCTATAAAGATTATCCTGTCTTTTAAGAGTCTTGAATATATATCGTAGACCCTTTCTGTCCTGCCAGTCTGTTCTATAACTATGGGAACTATACTCATCTACCCTCCATTTAGTTATTAACTACATTTGCCTTACTTAAAAGGAATTCTAAAACCTTTCTTTCAAATATATTTTTTCTTAATATATCAATCGCTCCCTCTTTTTCTTTATAATATTTTACAACATTATCAGGTGTAGTATTAAACCTAATTGCCAAATTTAGGATCTCCTCTTTTATATCCTCTTCAGTAACCTGAATGTTCTCTTTTTTTCCAATTAAACTTAGAAGTATAGTTGTCTTTACATTTTTTTCTGCAATAGGTTTGATTTCTTCTATAATAGATTCATCTGACCTCTCATCTTTCTTGTATGCCCTTATTTCAGCAAGAGCACCTTGGATTTCAGCATTAACTAAACCTTCCGGTAGATCAAATGTATGGGACTCAAGGATTTGATTGAGTATATCTATTTGCTTAGCCCTATCAGATTCCTTTTTCTTTACGGAATCCAGGTTATTTTTAATCCTTTCCCTTAATTTTTCTAAGTTTTCGAATCCAAGGTCTTTTGCAAATTCATCGTCAATTGGTGGTATATTGCGTCTTTTTATGTCTTTTATTGTAATGTCAAGTTTAACCCTTTTGCCTGCAAATTGAGTAGGTGAGTCTTCGGGAAATTCAGCTTCTATCTGAAATTGCTGATTTATTCTTTTTCCAATAAAACCATTAAAGAATTCTTCTGGATAGTTACCACTTCCTATTTTTAAAACCATGTCAGAGTCAGACATGCCTGATTCTTTATCTTGATAGTCAAAAGTTATAAGGTCACCTGTATTTACAGGTTCATCAGTTGATTCATAATTAGCCTTCTCTTCTGAAAGCCTTTTTAAGATATTTTCTATCTCTTCATCCTTTACTTCCACAGGTATTTCTTTGACATTTATTCCTTCATATTTCAGATTTTCTATCTTTGGTAGAACCTCAACATTGACAGTTATAGTAATAGGTTCATTTCTTTTAAAATCAAAAGACCCCTCAATGTGGGGATTTGAAACAGGTGTAATGTCAGCTTCTTTTAAAGCCATATGATAGTGTTGTGGTATTATTTTTTCTAATACATCTGCCTCCACCTCTTTGCCAAACCTTTTCTCTATTAGATGAATAGGTGCCCTACCAGGTCTGAACCCTGGCAGCTTCGCCTTTTTCTGTATATTAGTTAGCTCTTTTTTTATTTCTGCCTCTAAAACCTCAGCAGGCACCTCTATTGTGAGCCTTTTTTTAGTAGAGGATATATCCTCAATAGCCTTTAACAATTTTTCCCTCCTATAAATGCTTTTAGATTATTAATTTTTAGTGTATAATTTAATTTAAAAGTTTGTCAATTTATAGGAATGACGGCTGTAAAAATAAAAAAAGAAGATCTTAAATCTATTTTAGAGTCCCTTAGAGGTTCTTATAGGATTATAGGACCAAAGATAAAGAATAATGTTATTACCTTTGATCAAATAGATGGAGATGATATACCTATAGGTTATAGGGATAGTCAGGGACAGGGCTATTATAGACTAAATAGGGTTAATGAAAATAAAATCTTTTCCTTTTCAAATGGTCCTGATTCATTCAAGAGATTTCTTACCCCTCCTTCATTAGAGATGTTTAGATTCAAAAGGGATAAAAAATCTCTCACTTTGACTCCTTTAATACCTGAAGAAAAACCTTTTGCCTTTTTAGGGATAAGGGCATGTGACCTTTCTGCAATGAGGCTTTATGACAAAATATTCATCGAAGGAATAGAAAAGGATAACTATTATTACACAATCAGGAAAAATTCCTTAATAATCGCTGTCAATTGCCTTTATCCCGGGGATAACTGTTTTTGTCACTCAATTGGGACAGGTCCTGAATTAAAGGAAAATTTTGACATAGCCCTTACAGAGCTTGATGAATATCTTATTTTGGAAGCAGTTACCCAATCGGGGAGGAAATTTTTGGAGGGCCTGTCTTCAGAAAGGCTTATAGATGATGATCTTAAAGAAAAGAATTATAAGTTAGAGATGTGTAAAAGGATGTTTAAAAAATCTATCAGATTTAATGAACTTCCATGGCTTATTTACAGAAGTCTAGAACATCCCCGATGGCAAGAGATTGCAAAAAAAGACTTATCATGTGGAAACTGCACCCAGGTATGCCCAACCTGCTTCTGTAGTTCCACATATGATATGCTCCAATTATCTGATATAAATCAGAGGTCATTTAGGATTTCTGGTTTAAGAATAAGGACATGGGATTCCTGTTTTTCAAGAAATTTTGCAAGGGTACATGGTGGCAATTTTAGACCATCAGTAAAGGCAAGATATAGACAGTGGATGTCTCACAAATTGGCTTACATGATGGAACAATTTGGACTGCCCGGGTGTGTTGGCTGTGGTAGATGTATTACATGGTGCCCAGTCGGTATAGACATAACTAAGGAATTGGAAGCATTGAGGTTATAAAATGTATAACAGATCTATACCATTTGAGACTACCATAAGGTGGATTAAAAAAGAGACAAGGGATACTTATACATATGCCCTAAAATTTAATAATTATGAGATTAAGAAGGCCTATAATTTCAAGCCAGGGCAATTTAATATGCTTTACCTACCAGGTATAGGGGAGGTGCCTATATCTATAAGCTCAGCTCCTTCAGACCATGACCTAACACATACTATAAGGGTAGCAGGAGATGTTACAACGGCTATATCAAGATTAAATGTAGGTGACATTATTGGAGTAAGGGGACCATTTGGTAATGGATGGCCAATTGAAGAGATAGAAGACAGGGATTTAATATTAATTGCAGGTGGTCTTGGTATAGCTCCATTAAGGCCTTTAATAAGGCATTTAATAAAGCCATACTCAATTTCGAAGAGATTTATATTATTATATGGTGCGAAGACGCCTAAGGATATATTTTTTAGGGATGAGTTCCCAAGATACAAGGATGCCTTTCAGATCCTACTGACTGTTGACAAGGCAGATCCTGAGGAATATTGGAAAGGTTATATAGGCAATGTAGTAACTCTTTTAGATAAGGTACCCTTCAATCCCCTTAATGCAGTTGTTTTTATATGTGGACCTGAGGCAATGATGCAGGCTGTATCAAGGGAATTATTATTAAATGGAGTTCCTTCAGAGAAGATATTTTTATCATTAGAGAGAAATATGAATTGTGGTCTTGGTATATGTGGGCACTGCTTTTTTGGTCCAAAATTTGTTTGTAAAGAGGGTCCTGTATTTAGATTATCAGACATTGAGAATTTCTGGGGTGTAAAGGAGCTATAGGTGATATTACATGAAAAGACCAAGAATTGGTGTTTTTAAATTTACATCCTGTGATGGTTGTCAACTCTCGATTCTGAACATGGAGGAAGAATTATTAGATCTCCTTGAAATCTTTGATATTGGGTATTTTCGAGAGGCTACTGATAGGCCCTTAAAAGGGCAATTTGATATAGGTATTGTAGAGGGATCCATTTCAACACATTGGCAGAAATCGGAAATAGTGGATATCAGGGAAAGATCGAGGCATTTGATTACTATTGGTGCCTGTGCCACAGCAGGGGGATTACAGGCATTGAGAAATTGGTCAAGCCTTTCATCATATAAAGAATATGTCTATCCAACTCCAGATGCAATAAAGGTAATCTCGACATCAACTCCTATATCTGAGCATGTCTTTGTAGATTATGAATTATGGGGATGTCCTATTAATAGTGATGCATTATCAGAAACACTTGTATCCTTTCTCTTAGGGAAAAGACCAGGTATACCTAAATATAGCCTTTGTATGAGTTGTAAAAGAAAAGGTATACCTTGCATTATTATTACAAGATCTGAGCCTTGTCTTGGTCCTATTACTATGACAGGGTGTGGTGTTTTGTGCCCCTCTCTTGATAGACCCTGTTACGGATGCTTTGGACCGAAAGAGGATGCAAATGTAGAGTCTCTGTTAAGGCATTTTCATGACATGGGATTAAATCCGAAGGAATGTAATATGCTCATTGACAAAATGAATACTTATGCCTTTAGAAAGGCAAAGATAAGGTATATAGCAGGGGATTAACATATTCATTTTTAAGATGTCCAAGTTGTTAAGATGTTTGATATTGTTTATGATTAATGTTTAAGTTAGATCTATTAAGGTGACTATGAAAAACACTATAAAGATTGATTATCTCTCAAGGGTTGAGGGTGAAAGTGGGATTATCATAGAGATAAAAGATGGTAAGATCACAAATCTCTACTTAAATGTTTTTGAGGCACCCCGATTTTTTGAATCCTTTCTTAAGGGAAGACCCTATTATGATGTCATGGATTTTACTGCCCGAATCTGTGGTATTTGTCCTGTAGCCTACCAGATGAGTTCAGTTCATGCTATTGAAAGGATATTTGGCATAGAGTTAGATGAGAATATAAGGCAGTTAAGGAGATTAATGTATTGCGGAGAGTGGATACAGAGCCATGCCTTACATATATATCTACTTAATGGGCCTGATTTTTATGGAATTGAGAGCGCATGGGCATCTAAAGAATATTTGGCTGTAGCGAAAAAAGGTATAATGCTAAAAAAATTGGGAAATCAGATAATAAGTATAATTGGGGGCAGGTCCATACATCCAGTGTCAGTAAAGGTTGGGGGCTTTTATAAGATACCTAATAGAAAGGAATTACATGCATTGTTAGGCGAACTTGAAGATGCCTATGAAAAGGCCCTTTATGGCATAAACTGGGCAGCAGGTCTGGATTTTAAAGATAATTCATGGGATATGCATTTTATATCAATGAGCCATCCTGATGAGTATCCCATGAATGATGGGTTTGTTGTCTCTAATAAAGGATTGAATCTTTCTATGGACAGGTTTTTAGAAAGCATTCAGGAATATCAGGTTGAACATTCTACATCTTTATATTCAGGAATTAAAGTTAATACATCTTTAAGCCATTATATTGTTGGTCCTATATCAAGGCTAAACCTTAACTATGAAAGGCTTCCAGAGGAAATTAAGGATGTTGTAAGAAAAAATGGTATATATTTACCTATAACAAATACACAGATGGGCATCATCGCAAGATCTGTTGAATTGGCTTATGCCTTTCATGAAGCTATAAGGATTATAAAAGGTTATGAAGAGACTGACAATCCATATTTTAGTTTTGAACCAAGAGCTGGTGAGGCGGTTTGGATCACTGAGGCACCGAGAGGGATGCTCATTCATAGATATGAGATTAATGAAGAAGGATATGTTAAAAATTGCACCATAATCCCTCCTACATCACAAAATCTGAGACACATAGAAAGGGATATATACCATTTTATTGAGTGTAATATTGATAAACCTATGGAATTTTTAAAGAGGGAAGCTGAAAAAATAATAAGAAGCTATGACCCCTGCATATCATGTTCTGTGCATTTAGTGGTAATATCCTAATAATAGAAAGTCTCAATGACCTCCTCTCATTTGTGAGAAGGCATAAGCTTGTAATCCCTTTTACTTGATAAGAGAGGCTATAAAACAATTCTCCTTTCTAAATAGGTTGGTGAGGGTAAATCCGTTTTGATAGAGAAGAAAAATTAAAGTATATGGAATAATAGGGATTAAAAAACAAAAATGCAATTTTCAATTAATATCAGGGATTTTATCCATTCTCTAATGAAAGACAAACAAATCAGTGAAAGCATCACTGCTTATAGATATATATCACCAAGGCCCGCCTCATTCAGTGATTTAGTTATAAAGGATGAAATAAGAGATGTTTTAAAAAATAGAGGGATTGATAGATTCTATACACATCAGGCTGAGGCAATAAACCATATAAGGGAGGGTAAAAATGTAGTTATAATGACCCCAACAGCAAGCGGTAAGAGTCTTATCTATAATATTCCTGTAATTGAATCAATAATTGATAACAGGGATACAAGGGCTCTCTATATATTTCCTCTTAAGGGACTTGAACATGACCAGGTTAATAATTTTAATGCCCTTTTAAAGGAGTGCCTTTGTCAAACTGTTGAATCAAAAAAGGGGGCAGCTAGGAAAAATAAAGGGTCCTCTATTTGCATGGCTGAGGTTTATGACGGAGATACCTCTCAATACAGGAGAAAGAAGATAAGGGAAAATATCCCCAATGTTATATTTACTAATCCTGATATGATTCATTATGCAATTAATCCATTTCATAAAAAATGGGAAATTTTTTTTAGGAATTTGAGATATATAGTAATAGATGAGGTTCATACCTATAGAGGGGTATTTGGAACTAATGTTAGTCATATAATTAGGAGACTAAGAAGAATTTGCAAATATTGGGGAAGTGAACCAATATTTATTGTCTGCTCCGCTACAATAGCAAATCCAAAGGAGATAGCAGAGACTCTAACAGGATTGCCCTTTAGCTTAGTAGAAAAAAGTGGCGCTCCTCAATTTGGAAGGCATTTTATATTTTTAGATCCCTTAGATAGTGCCTATTCAGCGGCAACAAGGATATTCATTAAGTGTGTTAATTCAGGGTTGAGGACAATACTATTTACAAAGGCAAGAAAGATTACCGAATTGATTTATAAATGGAGCATAGAGAGGGCACCCCTTATTGCTGATAAAATAAGTCCCTATAGAGCTGGTTTTTTGCCTTCTGAGAGAAGGGAGATTGAGCAAAGATTATTTAGAGGGGAATTAATCGGGGTTATCACAACAAGTGCACTTGAGCTTGGAGTTGATATAGGTGGGCTTGATGTTTGCATTCTCTGCGGTTATCCCGGCTCTGTTTCAAGTACATGGCAAAGGGCTGGTAGAGTTGGAAGACATGGGCAGGAATCATTAATAATAATGGTGGCTATTAAAGATGCCCTTGATCACTATTTTGTGACACATCCTGATGCCTTTTTTGAAAAACCTATTGAGGCATCTATCTGCGACCCTAATAATAAAAAGATACTCAAGAAACATCTTTTATGTGCCACTGACGAGGTTTACCTTAGGGCTGATGACTCTATATATGACATTAAAAAAATCGGTGATATTATTGAAGATATGGTAAAGGAACAGGAACTCAAGCCAGGCAGACTTGGTGATATTTGGTTCTCAAGAAAGAGGATGCCTCAGAGAGGGGTTAGCATTAGAAGCATTGGTAACCCGTTAAGATTAATTGATCAAGACAACAGGCATATAGGTGATCTTGACGGAAGAAGGATATATAGAGATGCATTCCCTGGAGCGATATATCTACATCGTGGAAGACAATATAAGGTAATAAGACTCGATCTGGATAAAAATGAGGCATTATGCAAGGAAGTGGATGTTAATTACTATACTCAGGCTTTATCAAGAGAACATGTTGAGATTACAGGAACGCCCCAGAAATCAGATGTTCCCTTGTCAAGAAACGTTGAAATATTTCATGGGACCCTGAGAATTACCTATCATGTGGTTGGCTATAACAAAAAAAATATTTTTGATGGAACAAAAATTTCTACTCATGATCTGGAAATGCCTGAATATATATTTGATACGGAAGGTATCTGGATGATTATACATAAGGATTTTGCAAATAAAATAATTGATAAGGGATATGATTTATTAGGTACGATTCATGCAGCAGAGCATGTGACTATCTCCAGTATTCCTTTATTTGCTCTGTCTGATAAAGGAGATATCGGGGGATATAGTTATGAAATTTATCCTGAATTTAAACTTCCTGCAATTTTCATATATGATGGATATGAAGGTGGGATTGGTTTATCAAAAAGGGTCTTGGATATATCAGTTGAGTGGATAAGGGCCTCTATAGAAATAATCAATAATTGTAATTGTGAAGAAGGGTGTCCCACATGTGTTCAGGACCCTCAATGCGGCTCTTCGAATCAGCCATTGGATAAAGAAGGGGCTTTGTATTTTTTAAAAGGGATTTTATAAAAAAATGTTTTTAAAAAGGATCATGAAGATCCTATTTAAGGGCATTGCTGATTTCTATAAGGATGGCGGTCTTATGCTTGCAGGTTCTATCTCATACTTTTCAATGATGGCATTAATACCATTCTGTCTTCTATTAGTGACTATCTTTGGCGCTGCATTAGAAGAGAATAGGGAATTATTAGCCTTTTTCTCTAAAAAACTTACTGGATTTTTTCCTCAAATTACAGATGGAATAACTAAGGAGCTTGAAAAGATAATATCATATAGAGGGATCGGTTTATATACACTCATACTTTATTGTATATTATCCTTCGAGCTCTTCTCGGCAATGGAGAAGGCTATAAATATTATTTTTAAGATAAAGACAAAAAGATCTTTTATATTATCTTTAATTCTTTCATTCTTATTAATAACAGTAATAATCGGCTTTATTATGCTTTCATTTATAGCAACATCTATAATTTCTATGCTTCATTTATATAAGGCATATTTTCCTAATGTAGAGATTGGGTATTTAGTAAGTTTTATGATAAGCTTTGCTATTCCTTTAATACTTATGATCTTTACATTAACAACCCTTTATATTTTTCTTCCTAAAAAAAAGGTAAAAATATCTCATGCCCTGTCAGGAGCCCTATTTTCAGCAATTCTATTTGAAATAGCAAAGTATCTGTTTACAATTTATATCTCTGAAGTTGTCCAGCTTGGCACTATATATGGCTCTCTTTCAGCATTTGTGATTTTTCTTTTATGGATATTTTATTCAACCTGCATATTTCTAATAGGCGCGGAGGTGGTTCATAATCTTGAATCACCTAAAAAATGATAAAAAAATAAATAGTTTTTTGTGATTGACATATATTAAGGTTTCTTGAAAGAATATAATATCTTAAATATTTAAAGGCCCTATTACAAATTCTGCATTGAGGAAAGAAAATTGGGTGTAGATATTTTTTCAGAATTATTAGAAACCTTAAAGGATTTAATATCCTCTCAGCACTTCGATAAAAAGCTTCAGATAATAGTAGAGAAGTCGGCAAAACTATCAGGGTGTTCAAGGGTTTGTTTTATTATTTTAAATAAGAGAAGAGAACTTATAATCAGGGCAGGTTATCCAGAGGGATCCCATGGTATTGGAAAAAAAATAATACCAGAGCATGGCGAGGATTTCCTTATGAAGGTTATAAAAGATGCTATTCCTGTTATTATCACTGATCCCAAGACAGACCCAAGGACATCCTATATGAAGGATTTAGCAAATACCTATGATATCTCGGCAATAATGTTTTATCCTATCTCTTACAAAGGTGAATCATTTGGGATTTTGATATTTGACGCTATAGCAGATCAAAAATTTACAAAAGAAGGTATGAAGATTATTGATATAATTGCTGATATTATGACAAGGGTATTGGTATCAGAGTATGAGAGAAAGAAAAATGAAGAAAAAAAACTAAATATATATAAACTTTATGAATTAAAAAACCTGTCTATTAGGATTGCCCATACAATAAGAAATTCATTGTCAGTATTAATAGGCGCTTATGCAAGAAGGATGGATAATATCTTAGATAAACATCTTCTTAATGGTGAATCGGAGAAAGGAAATAAATATATAAGTGAAATAAAGGATTATACAAATATAATACTTTCTGAGGTGGAAAAGCTTGAGCATTTAATGGACGGTATATTGTCAATATCTGGATCGGTTTCAGTATGCATTGAGCCTGAAAACCTCAATGATTTTATAAGAAAAGAAGTGAAATCAATACATTTTGATGGAGATGTGGAATTAAACCTTGATGAACATTTAGAGCGTGTCAGGGTTTGTTTTGATGAAAGACTTATTTCTATTGCCTTAAGGGATATTCTGAAGATTGTAACTGATTCCCCTTCTAATAGAATTATGATAAGGACAAAAATAAAGCCAAAGAGTAGGTCATTTTCGGTTTTTATAAGCAGTAATGGTGTAAGAATTGCTCCAACAATATTGCCTGATATATTTGATACATTTATGACAACAAATACTGATCGCACAGGGATTAGCCTTGCAAATGCAAAAGCTATCATAGAGGCTCACGGTGGAAGTATAAGTATAAGAAATAATACAGATTTAACCTTTGAGATATCTCTTCCTATAATAGCATCTCCAGTACCTAACTGTTGATATTAGTAATATACAATTATGTTTTCAAATATCTTAATTACTGGACCTCCGGGAATTGGCAAGATAATATTGATTTAGAGACCTTCAGAAGATCTAAAATATTTTCATCTAGTAGTAGGCAATATGTTGTTGATATTGAGGGTTTTGAAAATTTTTTGACTGTCTTAGCCTTACAGATCCAAAAAATAGGCCTATTATAATTTATGAGATTGGCAAAAGGGAGCTTTTTTCTGTTAGATTTAAAAGACTTATAAAAGATATATAAGATTCAGATAAATTGCTGATTGTAACCATTGCACTTTATTTATGGCGAGGTAAGGGAGTGCTTTTAGTTGTTCATGGAGGTGCTGGAAAAAGGAAACCCTCAAAAATAGCTTTAAAAAAGCTCATGGAGAGCCTTAAAATCGGGTATGAGATTCTAAAAGACAGGGGTACGGCAGTAGATGCAGTGGTTAATGCAATAACAGTTCTTGAGGACTCCGGGGTTTTTAATGCAGGTATTGGTGGTAATCTTCAGCTTGATGGAATAAGGAGATTAGATGCAGCTGTCATGGATGGAAAATCTATGAAGGTCGGATCAGTTATCGGCGTAGAAGGTATAAGAAACCCAATAAAATTAGCAAAGGCTGTAATGGATTTGCCAAATATTATGTTCACTAATTTGGGAGCAAGGAAAATTGCTTCAAAACTTAATTTAAAAGAATTACCTACACCTGATAGGAAATCACTTGATGAAATAGAAAAACTAAGGGAAAAATCCCTTTTTTACAAGAATTATTTTTCTACAGTAGGGGCAGTTGCTATTGATTATCAAGGAAATCTCGCAGCAGGAACATCAACAGGGGGAATAAGGTCAATGCTGCCTGGCAGGGTAGGGGATTCACCTATTATAGGGGCAGGTTTATATGCTGAAAACTCAATAGGTGCAGTCTCATGCACTGGTTTAGGAGAATATATTATAAGGCTCTCACTTGCAAAGGAGATATGCATGAATCTAAAAACAATGCCCCTTTCAAGGGCAATAAAACTATCTCTGAAAAGGATTAAAATAATGGGTGGTGAAGCAGGTGTTATTGTGATTAATAATAAGGGAAATTTTAAGATTATGCATACAACAGAGCATATGGTATCAGGATATGTTGATAAAAGGGGCATTATAGTGAAAACAAGATTTGAGAAAATATAATTGATAAAAAGAAAATTCCTAACTCCCTAAAATAGTTAGTTAAGAATAAACTCTGAGAAAGGTGTTTTAGGATTTCTCTAAATTATAAAAAAGGAGATTTTATGGCAGATATAGTATTTTTTATTTCAGGATTAGTTGTTGGTGGTGTGGTTGTCTGGTTTTTTGTTAGTTCTCGCTTACAGGCTAATTATTCCAAACAATTATCAGAGATTGAGGGAAGGGCAAAGGGTTTTGAGGTATTAGTAAATGAATTGAGGCAGCAGATTCAGCAAAGGGAATCGGATATTAATCAGGTAAGAAATGAGCTTGATAATGAGAAGAGGCAGAGGATAGAGACTGCGACAAGGCTTGATGAGACTCAAAAGAGATTAGAGGATTCTTACAAAAATCTTGAGGAACAGAGGGCTTTTATTGAGTTGATGAAAACCGAGTTGACAGATACCTTCAAAGCCCATGCCTCAGCAGCACTAAAGAGCAGTAACGAGGATTTTCTTAGGCTTGCAGCAGAACATCTTGGAAAGATACTTGCAGAGACAAAAGGAAAGCTGGGAGAACATAAAGAGGCGATGGAGGGGACTATAAAACCTCTTCAAGAAATGCTTAAAAGGTATGAAGAACAGATACATCGGTTAGAGAAACAGAGACAGGAAGGCTTTGGCGCTATTACTCAACAAATCAGTTCCCTATCATCCATGCAGGAACAGCTCAGAAAGGAGACGAGTAATCTCGTAAATGTATTGAGAAGACCAAAGATAAGTGGCTCATGGGGAGAGATAGGTCTGAGAAGGGTTGTTGAGCTTGCAGGGATGACACCTTACTGTGATTTTTATGAACAAAAGTCAGTTACCACTGAAACGGGAAGGCTTATGCCTGATATGATCGTAAGACTTCCAAATGGAAGGGAGATTGTCGTTGATGTAAAGGCCCCAGTTGATGCGTATCTTACTGCCGTTTCTATATCTTCAGAAGAGGATAAGAAAAGGGCGATGAGTAACTATATAAGTCAAGTCAGGGATCATATGAATAAGCTTGGATCAAAGGCTTACTGGGACCAGTTCAAGCAGTCTCCTGAGTTTGTAGTCATGTATCTGCCTGGAGAGTCTTTTTTTAGCGCTGCCATTGAGCATGATCACAAATTAATTGAGGATGCCGCAGCAAGAAAGGTGATACTATCAACACCTACAACTTTTATAGCCCTTTTAAAGGCAGTAGCATATGGCTGGCAACAGGAACAGATTACCAAAAGTGCTCAGGAAATAAGTAATCTTGGCAAGGAGTTATATGAGAGGTTTGTAATTGTGCTTGAGCATTTTTCAAAGACAGGGCAATCTCTCAAAAAGGCTGTTGATTCATATAACGAAGGTGTTAGGTCTATGGAATCAAGGCTTATCCCTTCCATTAGGAGATTTAAGGATCTTGGGATTTCAAGTTCAAAGGAATTATTATCACCTATTGAAATTGATCAGTTACCAAAGTCAACTGAACATTTATCAATTGATCATAAATAATGGAGGGAAAATGATTGAGGATTTAAGAAAGTCAGAGACATGGAGGGTATTTAGGATACAGTCTGAATTGGTTGAAGGGTTTGAAACCCTTTATGAGCTTGGTCCTGCAGTTACTATATTTGGGAGTGCAAGGCTTAGAGAGGATTCTTATTATTATCAACAGGCAATAAAGGTAGGTAAGATGTTATCAAATGCTGGTTTTTCTGTAATTACCGGCGGTGGTTCAGGGATAATGGAGGCAGCTAACAAGGGTGCGAAGATGGGCAAGAGTAAGTCCGTGGGACTTAATATTCAGCTCCCCCATGAGCAGGCGCCTAATAAATATCAGGATATAACGATAACATTTAGATACTTTTTTGTTAGAAAACTAATGTTCATAAAATATGCTATTGCATTTGTTATATTCCCTGGAGGTTTTGGCACAATGGATGAGCTTTTTGAGGCATTGACACTCGTCCAAACAGGCAAGATAGAATCCTTCCCTGTCATCTTATTTGGAAGGGATTATTGGCAAGGGTTAATAGACTGGATGAAGAAAACACTTGTTACACAAGGCACGATAGATCGTAGTGACTTTGCCCTATTTCAGGTAGTGGATACTCCGGAGGAGGTTTGTGAGCTATTAAAGGAGCATTACAGGGTTTTTGGAGGACCTGTGCCAATAGGTGAGTGTAAAGAGGTTAAATAGGTCTTTGATTTTCATATAAATCATAATGAGTTTGTGATTTTTTTGATTTCTTCTAATTTTTTCAGTGCCCTTCCAGAGTCTATTGTCTCCATTGCTAAGTCTCTTGCTGTAATAAAGTCCTCTGTAATGCCTGATATAACAATAGCTGCTGCAGAATTCATTAAAACAATATCCCGTTTTGGACCCTTTTCGCCATTAAGTATAGCAATTGTTATCTCTGCATTTTTCCTCTTATCACCCCCAACTAATTCACTATAGTCAGCTCTTTTAAAACCAAAGTCCTCTGGAATTATATAGGAGTTTTCAACTTTTCCATTTCTGTATCTTGAGTAACGGGTTGCATCACATATTGTTATCTCATCAAGTCCATCCTCCCCATGAACAACCATTGCATCAATGGCACCTAGATGACCAAGTACTGATGCAAGAGGAGATGTCAATTTATCACTAAAAACACCTACTATCTGGCGCTTTGCATTTGCTGGGTTGGTAAGAGGACCAAGAATATTAAATATCGTTCTTATGCCTATTTCCTTGCGGGGATTAATAGCATATTTCATTGCTGGATGGAATAGAGGAGCAAAAAGAAAACCAAAGTTTGTCTCAAAAAGACATCTTTCTACTTTTTCAGGAGGAAGTTCTATATTTATCCCAAGCGCCTCAAGAACATCAGCACTTCCTGATTGACTTGACACAGAGCGATTCCCATGTTTTGCAACTGGAATGCCAGATGCTGCTACGACAATAGCAGTTGTTGTGGATATATTAAATGTCCCTGACATATCACCACCAGTACCGCATGTATCTATCACCCCTTCAGGTGCTTTGATTTTAATGGCCTTTTCCCTCATTATCCTTACAGCACCTGTTATCTCCTCTACTGTTTCACCCTTCATTCTTAAGGCTGTAAGAAAGGCACCAATCTGTGCATCAGTTGCCCTGCCTTCCATTATTTCTTTTATGCACTCTGCCATTTCTGACTCTGAAAGGCTCATGTTCTGGGTCAATATGCTTATGGCTTCTTTTATCATATTCCAATATTTTTTGTTTATGACTATCTTAATTTTATAAAATTTCTTAAGAGGTCTTTGCCTACTTTTGTTAAAATAGATTCAGGATGAAATTGGACACCTTCTAAAATATATTCTTTGTGTCTTACACCCATTATTATGCCATTGTCCTTTGTTCCGTCAGTCCATGCAGTTATTTCAAGACAATCTGGAAGGGTTTCTCTTTTTATTACAAGTGAGTGATATCTCGTTGCTTCAAATGGATTTGGAAGTCCTTCAAATATTGTTTTTCCATCATGATATATTAAAGATGTTTTTCCATGCATCAGATTTGGCGCCCTGACGATTTCCCCACCAAAGGCAGCGCCTATTGATTGGTGCCCAAGACATACGCCTAAAATGGGTATCTTTCCCGCAAAGTGCCTTATAACTTCAATAGATATACCAGCTTCTTTTGGTGTGCATGGACCTGGAGAAATAACAATCCTTTCAGGAGATAGTCTTTCAATTTGCTCAATAGTTATTTTATCATTTCTGAATACCTTTACTTCCTCTCCAATTTCTCCTAAATATTGAACAAGATTATATGTAAAGGAGTCATAATTGTCTATTACTAACAGCATATCTTCTCCAAAATTTACTTTTATTAAATAATAGATTTCATGCTTTTTCCCAATGCAATAGCCTTCATCATTGCCATTGCCTTATTAACCGTCTCTTTATATTCATTCTCAGGCACAGAATCGGCGACTATTCCAGCACCTGCCTGAACATAAACCTTTTGATCCTTAATCAAGAGGGTTCTTATTGTAATACAGGTATCCATATTCCCAGAATAGCTAAAATATCCCACAGCCCCTCCATAGGCCCCACGTAGTGTAGGTTCAAGCTCTTCTATAATCTCCATTGCCCTTACCTTTGGAGCACCTGTAACTGTGCCTGCTGGAAAGCAGGCCCTCAATAGGTCAAAGGCGTCAAGTCCTTTTTTTAAAATCCCTTCTATATTTGAAACAAGATGCATTACATGACTGTATCTTTCTACTGTCATTAATTCAGTTACCTTAACAGAACCAATCTCTGATACCCTTCCTATATCATTTCTGCCAAGGTCAACAAGCATTATATGTTCTGCAATCTCTTTGGGATCTTTTTTTAAATCCTCCTCAAGGTATTTATCATCCTCTTCTGTTTTACCCCTTCTTCTTGTTCCAGCAATAGGTCTTAATGTAATCTTGTCTCCTTCGAGCCTTACAAGTATTTCTGGTGACGAGCCTACAATCTGAGCGTCACCTATATCAAGATAATACATATATGGTGATGGATTGATAATTCTCAAGGAGCGATATATATCAAAGGGATTACAGTCTGTTTCTGTCTCAAATCTCTGCGAAAGAACGACCTGTACAATATCTCCAGACATGATATATTCTTTTGCATGTAAAACAGCATTTATAAAGCCATCTTTGCTGAAATTGGAATTAAATTTGTATGTTATTTCCGGCTGTGATAGTTCTGATATATAGTTAATGGAAGATTTTGGATTCATCAATTCATTTATTACAGTATTTATTTTATTGACAGCCTCTTCATAGTCATTTTTAATATCCCTCTTATCTGTATATACATTTGAAACGATCTTTATTGTCTGTTTGAGATTATCAAAAATAAGGATAATATCGGCAAGCATAAGGAAAATGTCAGGCATATCTATTTTTGGTTTAATCGTATCAGGGACTCTCTCAAAGGACTTAACAATATCATAGCCGAGATAGCCTACAAAACCTCCTGAAAACCTTGGAAGTTCTGGCATCTCTACTGGTTTAAACTGGGACATTATCTTTTTAATCTCAACAAGAGGGTCATCTGACTCTATAACAGTAATTTTATTATCTCTGTGTATCTCCATCTTCCTAAGATTGGATTTAATAATTATTGAAGGATGAATCCCTAAAAAGGAATACCTTGCCCATTTTTCTCCACCGACAACACTTTCTAATAAAAATGAGGGGCTTTTATTGAGCTTTATAAATGCGCTAACAGGCGTCTCTATATCTCCTGCTATTTCTTTATAAACAGGTATTACATTGCCCTTTTCAGATAGGTATTGAAATTCATTAAATGAGATATTCATTTTTCTATTTTAATGTATTCAAATGATTTTGGCAATTATGTGTATAAGTTAAGGAATGATAATTATGCTAATTGAAATTACCGGATAAGGCCCTTTTAATATCTTTTGGATCAACATCTTTAATTTTTACCTTTCCGATATTTTCTGGAAGGATAAAATTTATCTTTCCTGCAAGTGCCTTTTTATCCATCTCCATGTGGGAGATTATTTTATCAAGATTAAGATCATTAGGTAATTCTGAAGGTAGTCCATAATAATCAATTAGATTCTTAATTTCAGATACCTTGTCTTTATCCAACAAACCCATAATCTCTGCGAGTCTTGCCTCAATGTGCATACCAATAGCTATAGCCTCTCCGTGGAGAAACCTTGAGTACTTTGTTTCTGTCTCTATAGCATGACCTATCGTGTGACCATAATTTAAAATTGCCCTGAGTCCAGCCTCTCTTTCATCAAGAGAGACCACCTCTGCCTTAATCTCGCAGGATCTGTGGATTATATGGGCTATTACATCGGGATTGAGGGATAGGACATCATATCTGTTTTTCTTTAAATAAGAGAAGAGATTCTCATCCCATATAATACCATATTTTATGGACTCTGAGATACCGCTCAGTAATTCTCTTTTTGGTAATGTCTTTAGTGTATCGATATCTATCCAAACGAGTTTTGGCTGATAAAATGTGCCTATCATATTTTTGCCAAGATAATGATTAACTCCTGTCTTTCCGCCAACTGAGCTATCTACTTGTGCAAGAAATGTAGTTGGAACCTGAATAAAATCTATCCCCCTCATGTATATTGAGGCGCTAAATCCGGTTATATCACCTATTACTCCACCTCCTAAGGCAATTAGACAGGAGCGCCTGTCAAACTTATTTTTTAATAATTCTGTAAGGATATGGTATGTCCAGAAATAATCCTTGTATTGTTCTCCGTCTGGAATAAGGATTTCTATATTCTCAAAGCCTTCCCTTTTTAGGGAATCCTTTATAGTCTTGCCATATAAATTATATACAGTTGGATTACTTATAACAGCAATCTTGCTAAATCCATATGACCTTATTTTTTCACCTATCATATATAGGATATTTGTAGCAATTATAATTTCATAAGATCTTTCACCAAGCTCAACTTTTACTTTCTTCATTAATATCTCCCTTTTCAGTATTATCTAAGTGAAACCTCTGCTCAGATGATTGCTTCATAATCCATATAGTGCCAAAATCCCTATCCTGATATGCCCTTACAAGTCCGAGCCTTAAAATCTCAAGGAGGGCTAAAAAAGTGACTATTATCTGGAGCTTTGTCTTATCCTCTTTAAATAGGTCCTCAAATTTAGTGATATGTTCATATTCCATTTTGTCAAGAATCATGGCTATACGGTCTTTTACTGTCAATGTCTCCCTTACTATTTTAATAATCTCTTGAGGCGCCTTGCTGAGTATCTTTTTCAATGCCCCTATGAGGTCGAAAAGGTTTATATCAAAAAGATGTAGATCGGGATCTAAAGTAACTTTATTATCAGTTGAAGGTCTCGAAAATGCATTAAGCCATATATTCTCTCTCTCTCTAAATACTGCTGATGCCTCTTTATATGCCTGATACTCAAGTAACCTCTGGACAAGTTCAGCCCTTGGGTCCTCTTGTTCTTCGTGAGATATGGTCTCATCCTGGGGAAGGAGCATTCGGGACTTTATATATATAAGGGTAGCAGCCATTACAAGAAACTCTGAAGCTATGTCAAGATTAAGTTCCTTCATAAGTTCAATATATTCAAGGTATTGTTTAGTTATAACTGAAATAGGTATATCATAGATGTCTATTTTATTCTGCTTTATAAGATGAAGCAAGAGGTCAAGGGGACCCTCAAAGGCAGGGACCTTTATGCTATATGGATTTGTAGATGGAGATATAGCCATTATCAAGGTATGACTTTATTGAGAGGGTATTCAACAAAACCTGATGCCCCTGCATTTTTAAGTTTTGGCAAAAGATCACGTACTTTTTTTTCATCAATAATCACCTCTACGGCATACCATCCTTTATCAGATAAAGGAGATACAGTTGGAGAGTGGAGGGCTGAAAGAAGGCTTAGTACCTTTTTAAAGGATTTCTCAGGCACATTCATCTTTAAACCCACCTTCTCCTCTGCAGCCAGTGCGCCCTTTAAAAGCATGGCAATATTTTCCATCTTCTGCCTTTTCCATTTATTTTGCCATGCCTTTTTATTTGCAATGAATCTTGTTGTTGATTCGATGATGGTATCTACAATCCTGAGATTATTAGCCCTTAAAGAAGCCCCTGTCTCTGTAAGTTCAACTATTGCATCAGCCAGATGGGGAGGTTTTACCTCTGTAGCTCCCCATGAAAAATCAACCTCTGCCTTTATTCCCTTTGATTTAAGATACCTTTTTGTAAAACCTACAAGTTCTGTAGCAATACGTTTTCCCTCGAGGTCCTTCACAGTCTTAATTTTTGAATCCATGGGAACAGCAATGACCCATTTGACAGGGCTGAATCCGCCTTTCCCGTAAATTAACTCAGCTACCTCATGTACATCTGCATTTTGCTCAAGAACCCAATCATAGCCAGTAAGCCCGCAATCAAGATGACCATCGGCTACATACCTTGCCATCTCTTGAGCCCTTATAAGCATTGATTCTATCTCAGGGTCATCAAATATTGGATAATAAGAACGGGGGGATACTGTTATGTGATAACCAGCCTTTCTGAAAAGTTTTAAAGTTGCCTCTTGAAGACTGCCCTTTGGAAGACCTATTTTTAGTTTATTATTCATACTCTCCCTTTCCATTAGAATTATTTATTAAGATATAGTTAACTTAGTATCTTAAGATTTTGTAAAATGCTGTGTCAATGACCAAATCCCTAAAGAAACATTTGTATAGTCAAGCCAGATGTGGCTAAAACATAGAGATTCGGCACTTGAAATAAAATTATTTTGTTTCTCTCATCTCAATGCTTAAATTCTTACCCTTTTGAGTAAAGCTGAATTGCTTACGACAGATAGTGAGCTTAGAGCCATTGCTGCAGCTGCTATTATGGGATTAAGGAGTCCAAAAGCAGCAATAGGTATACCAATGCTGTTATATATAAATGCCCAGAATAGATTCTGCCTAATCTTTTTCATTGTTAATTTGCTAAGTTTTATCCCTTTTATAACATCTCTCAAGTCATCCCTTACAAGTATAATACCCCCTGTCTCTTTTGCTATATCGGAGCCACTTCCTATTGCTATTCCAATGTCTGCCTGTGCAAGTGCAGGAGAGTCGTTTATCCCATCTCCAACCATAGCAACTGTATTCCCTTCGCCTTGCAATTTTTTTATAACCATTGCCTTATCACCTGGAAGAACATTTGATATAATCCTTTCAATGCCTAATCTTGAACCTATTGCCTTTGCTGTCCTTTCATTATCCCCAGTGAGCATAATAACATCTATCCCCTCATCCTTTAATCCCTTGACAACATCTCCTGCATGTTCTTTTAATGTATCTGAGACAGCGATAAAACCTACGAGCCTTTTATCTTCAGCAATTATCATTACTGTATTCCCTTTTCCCTCAAGTCCATTTATTATTTCCTCTTTTTCTTCTAAATTTATTCCTTCCTCTTTCATAAGTTTTCTATTGCCAACGAGTATCTCTTTCCCATTTGATATAGCTTTAACTCCCTGTCCAGGAATTGCCTCAAATTTATCCGCATCAGTTATCTCAATACCCATCATCCTTGCCTTTTTAATAATTGCATCAGCAAGTGGGTGTTCTGATCCTTTTTCTGCAATAGCAGCAAGCCTCAATACTTCTTCATCCCTAAAACCTGAAACAGTTACTATCTCTGTAACTTCGGGCTCTCCCCTTGTAAGGGTCCCTGTCTTATCAAAGACAACAATATTTAATTTCTGTGCCCTTTCAAGATATTCAGCACCCCTGATCAAAATACCCAACTCAGCTCCCTTACCAACTCCTACCATTAATGCAGCTGGTGTGGCTATCCCAAGCGCACAGGGACAGGCTATAATAAGGACAGCAACAAAGGATAAAAGTGCATTTGTGTGATTACCAGAGATAGTCCATAAGGCTGCAGATAAGAAGGCAACACCTATAACTAGAGGAACAAAATATGATGCTACCTTGTCAGCTATTCTTTGAATATTTGAGGAAGATGCCTGAGCCTCTTCAACCATTTTTATGATCTGGTTTAATGTTGTATCAGAACCAACCCTTGTTGCCCTGAATTTGAAAGATCCCATTTTGTTTATTGTTCCACCTATTACCTCATCTCCTGTTTTCTTCTCAACAGGAATACCCTCTCCTGTAATCATCTTCTCATCTACTGACGAATGTCCTTCTATTACTATACCGTCAGCAGGTATCTTTTCCCCTGGTCTTACAACAACTATATCACCAATCATAACCATATCAGCAGGTATTTCTATCTCTTCCGATCCCTCTCTGATTACCCTTGCTATTTGAGGTCTTAGGTCAAGGAGTTTTCTAATTGCTGCAGAACTCCTTTTCTTTATAATCTCTTCCATATATTTACCAAGAAGGACAAATGCGATTATAATTGCAGAGACCTCAAAATAAACATTTTTCTCTTCAACAGGCAGTACCCCTGGAAAGAATACAACAAAGGTACTATAGATATAAGCAGTTGATGTGCCGAGTGCTATGAGCAAATCCATATTAGCAGTCCGATTTTTTATAGCATGCCATGCGCCGATAAAAAAACCCTTTCCACCAAAGATCATGATTGGTGTTGTTAAGATAAAGAGCCATACGCCCCATGTGAAAAAGGGAAGCCATGGAATAGGCACCCATGTAAGAATTGTTGCTCCTCCAGCAAGGCCTAAAAATATGGCAGCCCTGAAAATGGCAATAGCAAGAACACCTGTAAGTGCTATTGTTACCCTTTTCTTCATTGCTTTTAATTCTTCTTCGGGGGCTTCAAATGTCCTAGCACAATCCTCAGCACAGAAATAGTAGGTTCTTCCCCCTATCTCTCTTTTAATTGAACGGTCTTTTGGAACTACCATTCCACAAACAGGGTCTTTTGCCATTTCAGCAATTGCCTTTAAGGTCTCGGCCATCATTGTTTTTGAACTTGGCATTTTCTGCATCATTAGGGGAATTCCCTTTTTACTAATAAATGACTCGGGATTTTTATCAAATGTCTCTTTGCAGTGTTTTGCACAAAAATAATATGTAGTTCCTTTGTAAACAGATGTTGCAACTGCCTTTTTGTCTTCGATAACCATTTTGCAGACAGGATCTGTAACCTTCATTTATTAACTCCTTATTGATTATATTTGGATAAAACCTCTCTTATCTTTATCAAAAGTTCATTTGGAAAAATTGGTTTAGAAATAAAATTCAGACCAGTCTCAGAGATTTGCTTTTTATGAATGATCTCCTCAGCGTATCCACTTATAAAAAGTGCTTTGATGTCAGGATTAATCTTTTTTATCTCTTCATATGCCTCTATGCCATTTTTTTTGGGCAATATCACATCAAATAAGATCATATCTATCTTATTCTTATTTTCTTTAAAAAGCTTAACTGCCTCATCTCCATCATGTGCCTCTATTAACTTATACCCATATTCTTCCAGAACATCTTTTATAAGTTTTCTGATAGTATCATCATCCTCAGCAAAAAGTATTAATTCTGTCCCAAATTTTGGCAAGGGAATCTCTTTTTCTGCCTTTTCTTTAATTTCAGCACTAATAAGGGGAAGGTATATCCTAAAGGTTGTTCCTTCTCCCTTTTCACTATATACCTTGATATTTCCGCCATGTTGTTTAATTATTCCATATACTATTGGAAGTCCTAATCCTGTCCCTTTTCCTATCTCTTTAGTTGTGTAGAATGGCTCAAAGATTCTCTGTATTGTCTTTTCATCCATTCCAATACCTGTATCTGTTACAGAGATACAGGCATGAGGTCCAGCCCTGTCAAAGATTTTGCTTTTAACATATTCCTCATCTATATTAACGATATCGGTCTTAATAACCAAAAGACCTCCTTCAGGCATTGCGTCACTGGCATTTGTTACGAGATTCATTAAGGCCTGTTCAATTTGTCCTTTATCGGCCATAACATTTAATTTATTATCTGATAATAGAAATTTAAGTTCAATGTTCTCTTTTATTATTTTTGAAATAAACTTCTCCATTCCTCTCACTATTTCATTTAGATCTACTGGTTGGAGATTTATAACCTGTTTCCTGCTAAAGGCAAGGAGGCTTTTTGTAAGATTTGCTGCCCTTTCTGAAGATAAAAGTATCTCATGAACATAATCCCTCATTTTTTCATCTAATAGCTTATTTTGCAATAGATTGCCATAGCCTATTATTGCTGTAAGTATATTATTAAAGTCATGGGCAACCCCTGCTGCCAATTGTCCTATTACTTCCATCTTTTGGGAATGCCTCAACTGCTCCTCAAGGGATCTCTCTTTTGTTACATCCTTGATTATAGATACAAATTTTTTTACATCTCCATTTATATCCTTTACAGGTACCAAAGATATATGTACATAATAATCTGTGCCATCTTTTCTTTTGTTTCTTAATGTACCAAACCATAAATTGCCATTGCTAATGCTTTTATTCATTTCATCAGCATGAACCCAAGGGTGAATCCCTGTAATAAGATTTTTGCCAAGCAACTCTTCTTCTAAATAGCCTGTTATCCTTTCTATAGCTGGGTTAACATACTCAATTAATCCATGCCTGTCCATAATTATTACACCCTCACCTGATTCCTCAATTGCCATTGTTATTAAATGCTCGCTCTCACTAAGTTTTTTTATAGTCAATGTTTCAGCAACAACTATAGCTATAGTATTTATAAACTCCATTTCAGTCTTGCTTAATACATATCCTTCCTCAAGGTAAAGATTAATTACTCCTAATACCTTATCCATATGTTTTATAGGAACGCAGTAATGTCCGTGGGGAGGCATCCCTTCCCATCTATTTTCGTGATAATCATCACAAGATGGTTTATATATACTTTCTCCCCTTTGAACTGCCTTACCACATAGGCATACACCTATAGGTACATCAGAGCAAATCCTTAATTGTGATTCTGGGAAGTTTTTCTCTGCCACCAGAACAAGCCTTTCACCACTTACAAGAGAAATCCCTGCCTTTATTTGAATATTAAGCCATTTTACAGAGAGAATAATATCTATTACCTTTTTAAGGAATAAATTAATGTCTTCTATCTTCTGAGAGGCCATTAGTATCTCAGATAGTGCATACTGCATTCCATATCTTTCTGAAAGCGCCTCAGCGCTTTTACGAAGCTCATCCAGCATCTGATATGTAAATAAAGTGAGATAGCCTAATTCATCAGTACTTTTATAAATAGTTATATTATCCTTCTTTCCTTCTCTTACAGCTTTTATCTCATTGCTCATAAAAAATATTGGCATCAGGAAGAGCCTGTAAAACCCAAAAAACAGAATAAATATTCCTATACCTGTTGTTGCAAAGATAGCAAGTTGAAGATTTGCCCTACGGAAAATTTCCTTATCCATCCTTTCTTTAAAGGTTTGTCTGAATTTAAATAGAGAGTCTTCTATTTTTAATATCTCATTGTCAATCTGTATTGATATAGCCTCTGGAATATCTTGATTAGATTGAAGACCCTCAAGAAGACCACCTATTTGTATAAAAGATAGTGTTAATGATTTAATGTGATAAGATTCCTCTATTGTAAGTAAATCTTTATCTAAAGTCTTTATATCATTAACTATCTCCTTTATAACTTCTTTAGCGGCTTCAATATCAAGAGGTTTTGATTTTAATAATCTTATTAGTCTTGCCTCTGCCTGTAATGCCTTTCCAGTTATAAAGAGATTTGTGGTCATAGAATTATGCAGGGCATTATATTCAAAGAATAATCTTATAGAAATGATAAGGATTATTATTAAAAGAACAGAAATGATTAAAGCTTTGGTTTTTATTTTCATTTAATTGCCTTATATTGAAGAGTTAATATTGCAGTGATTGTTATAGCAACCACAATAGTAGATGCTAATATATTGTTTTTCTTGAAGAAAGGCATATTAAATTATATCATATTGATTAATATGACAAAATAAGATGACAAAAAGATAGATTAGCAAAAATGGAGTTTTTTGGGACCTTTGCTAAAGGCAATTGTTTTTGCATACGCAAAACATATTCCCCTTTGCCTTTTCAAAGGATTCTCTGCCTTCTTTAAAGGAAAGATAGGCTATACCAATCGCACCTAAGGAATCCATTCCACCTATTTTAGTGACCTCATATCCCAGGCTGGACAGTAATAGGATAAGAGATAGATACATACAGACCTTAGTGCAATTAGCATCAGCCAGTATTGCCTTAGAATTAAGCTTTTTGCCTATCTTTATCTTATAATGAATAAGTATTCCCATTAGGGTGATTGAAATAGTTGCAATTACTATTCCCCATAGGGTAGTTTCAGGTGTATGTCCCTGATAGAGATTTAATAAAGAGGTAATTATCAATCCTGAGGAGAGTATATAAAAGGCTGTGCCTGTAATTTTCAGTGCCTGTCTTTCAAATCTATCAGGATTATCACTATTGTTTTTTCTTAATCTTTGAATCATATGCCATATCCCTACACCAGAAACTACCTCAACAAATGAATCAACCCCAAAACCGAAGAGTGCGATAGTTTCATCTTCAATACCAAAATAGATAGAAACAATACCTTCAATTATATTGTAAAAAATTGTTATAAGGGCTAATAGAGAGGCCCATTTATAAAGGATTGTATATTTCTCAGAAATATTAACAGAAAGTGTCTGCATTTATATTATTCTAACAGTTCCTTTTATTATTTTTCTTTGCATCACAGATATCTGAATCGCATCCTGAACAAAGCCCCTTTTTCTTCCATAAAGATCGGTATAAGAGATATACTACCCCTCCGATAATTACAATCATCAATACTATATCTACTAAACCCATTTAGACCTCCGTAATTTGTGTCGGTGTTAGTCTTCAGTATGGAGTTAAAAATTACCCTACTAATATTTTTTTAAATAACTGACAACGCTCACTGTCACTGACACTTTATTTCTTATTCTAATCCCAACAATCTTCCACCTTGATAAATCAAGAATGCCACTATCCATGCAAGGGACATTTGATAAATAAAGGCTATACCAAACCATTTCCATGTGCCAAACTCATGCCTCATTGCTATAGCAACAACAAAACAGGGCATATAAATAAGCACAAAGGATATGAATGCATAAGCAGAAAGAGGGGTAAACTCTTTTTTTATCATATCTCTAATTCCTTCTCGGGTGTTGTCTTCTTCAACAGAAATGCTGGTTATGCCGAATGCAGAAAAAACATTATTAATAGCTTTAAAAGAAGCCTCAATAAAGGATTTTCCAATTTCTTTTAGATCATTAGTAAAAGAAGGGATCTCTTTATCTTTATTCTTATCCAGAGTTTCCTGAGTTATTAATATTTCATTTACTCTTTGAGCATAAATTTCCCCCATTGTTCCCACAATTGTCTCTTTTGCTATTATTCCTGTAATAAGAGATGATGCTGCCTCCCACTTGCCAAAGCCAATTGGTTTGAGAGCTGGAGCTATTATCTGTCCTATTTTTCCTAAATAGGAGTCTTTTTTGTTCTCAACACCCCATGGGAGATTTAAAAGAAACCATACAATAATAGAGACAGCAAGGATATATGTACCTGCCTTTATGAGAAAGTGCTTGCCCTTTTCCCATGTATGGATTATCAAACTTCTAAATGATGGCATTCGGTAAGGAGGCAGTTCCATTATAAACATTGGCGCTTCTCCTTTAAAAAGGGTTTTTTTGAAAATTATTCCCATAATAACTGCAAGTGTTATTCCCATTACATATAATGACCATAAAACTAGACCTGCATTATGAGTGAAAAAAACCCCAATAAAAAGCACATATACAGGAAGCCTCGCACTACAAGACATAAGGGGAATAAGCAGTGCTGTAAGCACCTTGTCCCTTTGATTTTCCAATGTTCTTGTTGCGTATATACCTGGCACATTGCATCCAAAACCTAAAAGCATTGGTATGAATGACTTTCCGTGAAGCCCAATGCTATGCATCAGTCTATCCATTATAAAAGCGGCTCTTGCCATATAACCACTTCCTTCAAGGAAGGTAATAATAAACATCATAGCAAATATAACAGGTACAAAAATGAAAACAAAACCAACACCAGCAACAATACCATCAGTTACGAGGGAAATAGCCCATTGAGGGGTTTTAATAAGACCAAGTACTACTACTGCCCACCTCTTTAATGGGCCTGCTGTTACCTCATCAATCCAATCAACAAAAGGTGTTGAAAGATCAAATGTAAGCTTAAATACAAGCCACATGGAGAGAAAAAATATAGGAATTCCCAAAAATCTATTTAGGGCTATGTTATCAATCTTTTGGGTTAACTCCCTTTTTCTTATAGCCTGTTTTTTTAATACCTCCCTTGTCAAACCAGCAGCCTGCGCATATCTCGCATCTACCATTATTGACTCAATATCAGAGTCATGGGCCTCAATTAAATGTTTTATAGACTCCTTGATAAGTGGGTTATCTTTATCAATACCAATCTTTTTATATATATATTTATCCTGTTCCATGAGTTTGTATGCAAGCCATCTTAAAGGGTATTCTTCAGCAAGTTGGGGATAGAATTTTTTAATAGCTTTCTCAACATTTGATACAGCAGATTCAATATCATTATTGTAATGTAGGATTTTTGGTTTATAAAAAGATGAATTTTTAGAGATATCAATAACTGCATTCAATAGACTATCTAATCCCATTTTCTTTGTAGCAACAGTTGGAACTACCTTAACTCTAAGCATATCCTCTATTTTCCTTATATCAATCCTATAACCCATCTCCTCAGCCTCGTCATACATATTTAGGGCTATAACAATGGGTATCTCAAGCTCTAAAAGTTGAAGGGTCAGATAGAGATTTCTCTCAAGATTTGTGGAATCTACTACATTTATAATAAGATCTGGTTTTTCATGAACAAGATAATCCCTGGATATAATCTCTTCTTGTGTATATGGGCTCAGGCTGTAAATGCCAGGAAGATCTACTAATTTTATTTTAGTTCCTTTATACTCAAATAGGGCCTCTTTTTTCTCAACTGTAACACCTGGCCAATTACCTACATGAAGTCTTGTTCCAGCGATGGCGTTTATCAGTGTTGACTTACCCGAGTTAGGATTGCCTGCAACTGCTACAGTAATTACATCACTGTTTTCCTTTATAGTAGAGAGGGATAAAGATGAATCATCTATATTCTTATTTCTCATTTCACCACCTCAATCTCAATCAATTCTGCCTCTTTTTTTCTTAGAGATAGACTGTAATTTTTGATTCTAAATTGTATAGGATCACCAAGGGGAGCTAATTTCTCTACTAATACTTCCTCTCCTACCAGTACCCCCATATCCATGAGTCTTCTTTTCATCGGCCCAGTAGTCCTGATTTTTATTATCCTTCCTCTATCCCCAGGTTTAAGCATTGCTAAATTCATACTGACTCCTTTTGTGATATACTTTAAATATGAATAGAGACAGGAGAAAAGTTGTTGCCAATATATTTGCGGATGCAGCTAAATATACATTAACTGCCGGTATAATCGGCAGTATTTTAGCAGGCAATTTTACTGTCTCTATCGGGCTTTCAATCGGGTTAACATTTTTAGGCTTCGGCATCATTGCGTATTTTGTGACGCCGACAGATAAGGAGGAATAGCCATGGAAGGACTTTATGTTATGCTCGGCATAGCCGTATTGACAGGAATCGGTTTTGCTGTTTATTTTGCGATACAGGACAGAAAAAAACACAGTCATTGACATATTCATCACCCTATCCTCCTCACCATTATTTTCATTGCCATACCACGGCCGATCGCAATCCTCGACTCATCCACTTTTAGAAGAATAGAGCCGCGTCCTTCATTATTCAGCATCTCAACCACCTTGCCGACGCGAAGTCCCATATCTTCTGCATGGCAAAGCTCGTTTTTGCTTTTCCCGTTGCAATAACCTCTTTGTGTTTTCATCTCCACAATCTCTGCCTTTTCACCTTTTGATAAAAGCCCAAGCGGCGCCATATAATTGCCTCCTAAAATCTCCACGCTATTCCTGCAAGGAATGTTAAATCTGTTTCAGGCTTGTTAAGCCCTGCCTTTATGCCAACATCAATGTCAAAATTTTCTGTAATGGAATAAATCAAACCGCCGAGGATAAAGGCAGGGTGGGTATTCGATGTCTTATCAGGATTCCTCTCCGCTCCGATATTTGCCACTACCTTAAGGTCTTTGACAACCTCTGTCTCGCCAGCAAGAGAAACATGCCATATATCATTTCTTTCATCCAGTTTGTTTTCATTTCTTACATATCCAAGATTAAGATGCAATACAACAGGTTCAATCTCTTTTGTTGTTATAAGAAACAAGCTGTAAGTAGCCCTTCCCTGACCAAGACCTTTGTCATCATCCCCTGTTGGCAAAGTAATGCCCGGCTTAAGGGCAAGACTTAATCCATCCTTTTCATAGAATCTCCATTTAATCTCAAGAGACATATCAGATATTCCATCTTCTTTAGAAGTTACTTCCCCATCTTCCTTGACCTTAAACCATTGATATGGCATGCCAAAAACAATATCTACATTGTCTGTTATGCCATAAGAAAGAATTGTTGCCACTTCGCCGCCTGTCTCTTTTGTTGCAATTCCATCCACAGTCTCTTTGTCATAGGCAAACTCGCTGTTTACCTCAATCTGAAACTTTCCCTTTCCCTGTGTGCCTGTGTCATCCGTGATTAATGGATGGGCAGCGTAAGAGACAGTGAATAGTGAAAAGGAAATAGTTAACACCAAAACAAACAAAAAGACCTTAATCCCTAAACCTTTAAATCTTGAACCTTTAATCCTCATATCATCCTCCTTTTGGATTGAAACTCTTTCTCAACTATTACAGCAAAAAAATTCAATTCATTCAAGCGATCCCCTTTATCATTCACCCCATTTCGGAAAAACGATTATATGATTGGGGTCAACAGAGATTTTTACATTACTTCCAACAGCAAACATATTTGTTGATGGTTTTATTGAATGGATACTCATTCCGCTACCTAATCTAATTTTATAAAGAACCTCTGCTCCTAAGAACTGGACATCTATAATGGTTGCTTCTCCATCCTCTGAAATAATAAAATCCACATCATCGGGCCTTATCATTAAATCAACCTCATCTTCTTTGCATAAGATGTTATTACTGCATCTGAATTTGCCAATATCTGAAATAACCATGTTGCCCTGAATCCTGCCGCTAACAAAATCAGCCCTTCCCACAAAATTAGCAACAAAGCGGGTTTTTGGTTTATGGTATATATCCTCAGGTGTTCCAACCTGCTCAAGCCTTCCTTGATTAAGCACTCCTACCCTATCAGAAAGTGAGAATGCCTCTTCCTGATCATGGGTTACAAGTATTGTTGTAATGCCCTTTCCTTTTAATATCCTTTTTGTATCCTGCCTTAACTCTACCCTCAGGTCTGCATCAAGATTAGAGAATGGCTCATCAAGAAGCATAAACTTTGGAAATGGAGCCAATGCCCGTGCAAGCGCTACCCTCTGCTGCTGTCCTCCAGAGAGTTCATGGGGATATTTTTTCCCCTCTTTAGCCAATCCCACCAGTTCTAACATCTCCATTACCCTTTGAGAAATCTCCTGTTTAGGGCATCCCTTTATTCCAAATGCTACATTTTTAAAGACTGTCATGTGCGGGAAAAGGGCATAATCCTGAAATACGAATCCGACCCCTCTTTTTTCAGGCGGAATCCAGGACTCACCTGCGACGATGTCTTCTCCTATCTTTATTGTTCCTCTATCAGGAGCCTCAAGCCCTGCAATAAGCCTTAAGATAGTTGTCTTTCCACATCCTGAAGGACCAAGAAGGGAAAAGAACTCGCCCTTTTTTATCTCAAGGGTCAGATCTGAAACAGCATATGTCTTTTTGTCATAGGACTTAAAGATATTTGTTAGAGAGATATGTTCAGCCCCTGACGGAATAGGGCAGACATCCTGTTTAAGTAATCTCAATGCCATTTTTAATACCCCTTTGAAATCTATTAATTATCAAGGCAATCGGCATAAGCCCTGCTATCACTATTAATAAGGCAGGCAGCGCTGCCATCTCCCACAATGCCTCTGATGCCTCCATCCATACCCTCACTGAAAGTGTATCAAAGGCAACAGGTCTAAGCATTAATGTTGCTGGAAGTTCCTTCATACAGTCAACAAATACAACCACACCTCCAGTAATCATCCCCGGCTTTATTAAAGGCAGGATTATCCTTCTTATGGTTTTCCATGTGCCTGCTCCGAGGGTCTTTGATGCGTCCTCTAGAGAATTAGATACTGCTGACATAGAAGATTCCTGAGACTGAAGTGTTATTGGTATAAACCTTATAATATAAGCAATAATTAATAAAATCAGACCTCCATAGAGATAGGGAAACAAGAGATTAGCTGTAAGCAATATGCCAATTGCAATAACCGGTCCTGGAAGGCTATAGCCAAGTGTTGATAGATAAAAGATTGATCTGTGTATTAGACCCGGTCTTTTTGAATTAAGATATGCCGCAGGTATTGCCAGTATTATAGCTAAAACCGCTGCAATGGAAGATACCAAAAGGCTATTAAATGTAAATTTTATGAATCTGCTGTCCAGACCACCCTTTAATACAGCCTCAATACTCCATTTAATTAAAAGGCTAAAGGGCGCTACAAAGGAAATTCCGATTAAAGCTAGTAAAATAAATGTAAATAATAGTTCCTTTTTAAAAGAGGCATTTTTAGGAACATATGTCTGAAATTTGCCTTTTGTCTGTTCAAACCTTTTTTTACCCCTGAAATACCTTTCTATATTTAAAAGTAAAAATGTCATGCTTACAAGAATCACTGCAAGGGCAGAGGCTCCCAATGGGTCAAACCTTGCTGTCATCTGGCGGTAGATAGCCTCTGTAAATGTAGGATATCTTAATAAAGCCACTGTGCCGAAGTCTGCCATAACCTCCATCAATGCAAGGGCAGCGCCGGCAATAATGCCAGGGTATGCCATGCGGATATTTATTGACCAGAACCTCTTCCATTTTGAAACTCCCAAAACCCTTGCTGCCTCATCATATGCAGCATTTTGACTAAGAAGACTTGCCCTTGTTAATAAATATACATAAGGATAATTCACAAGGCTTAGCACGAGAGACACGCCCCAAAAGCTGTAAAGGGAAGGAGGCTTCATTAAATCACCAAATAGATTAATCCATGTTGTCTGAAACCATCCACCCGGCGCCATTATGCTTGCATAGGCATAGGCAAGCACATATCCTGGCACTGCAAGGGGAAGTATCAATGCCCATTGCCAGATAGACTTCCCTCTGAAATCATATCGCGTAACAACCCATGCGGTAGTAACACCAAACAATATTGTTAAAAAACCAACAGACAACAAAAGCCTTATTGTATTTGGCAATATTATCTTGAGCCTTGTTTCATAAAGCCTTATCCATAACTGTGAGTCCACAACTGCAACACTATAAAGAATAAATATTATAGGAGTGGCGACAATTGCCGCCACCCCAATTGATAGTGGAGTAAGATATGTAAATCTCTTTTTCAAT
>CAZIMB010000002.1:78672-86597 GCA_964540275.1 uncultured Nitrospirota bacterium
AGGGTGAATTTATCCCTCGGCATCATGTCTGCATGTGGCTTTATCCTTGGATTAACAGGATATTCCCTGTTTTCCTCTGCAAACATTGCCTGTCCTTCATCAGAAGCCATAAACTCAATAAGTTTCTGCGCATTTTCTTTATTTTTGCTCGTCTTTAAAATGCCTCCGCCAGAGATATTGTATGCAGTCTTTGGCGGAACAACAAATGCCAGTGTCTTTGCATCATCAGGTGTTTTCCTTAAATGACCATAGACATAGTAATGATTGACAATAGCCACATCCACCTCGCCCTTTGCAACTGCCTCTACAGCCCTGCTGTCAGAGGGATAAATCTTATCCCCTGCATTTGCAACTATTGCCCTCAAAAACCTCTCTGTCTCTGCCTCCCCCTTTTCTGCAATCATCATTGCAGTGTGCGACTGGGGATATACATTTGAGCCTGTCCTTATTCCGAGCCTTCCTTTCCACTTTGGATCCATAAGGGATTCAAAGGTCTTTATCTCATCAGGCTTTACCTTCTGTGGATTATAGGCTATAACCCTCATCCTCAATGAAAGACCAACCCAGCTATTGTCAGGTGCCCTCATTTCCTTTGGGATATTCTTTTCAATCAGATCTGATCTTATGGGTTGGAGCAGACCTGCTATCCTTGCCCTTTCAAGGGTTCCTGCATCAACTGTGAGATAAATATCTGCAGGAGACCTGTCTCCCTCTGCTATTAGCTTATTTAGAAGCTCAACGGTCCCTGCTGAATGAAGGGTTATCTTGATGCCTGTCTTTTTTGTAAACTCATCTAATACCGGCTTTATGAGCCTCTCACCCCTTCCAGAATAAACCACTAATTCCTGTGCAAATGCCTGACCTGCCATTACGAATGACACTGCCATTACCGTAAAGACAATTAAAGCCTTAAACTTGTTTGAAAACATTCTAAACATATATTGATTTAACCTCCTGCTATTTTTTTGGCTGCAAGGCAGCCTTTTTGTTTATTGACCAGACAACTCAGACAATCCCTCAATGTGCATATGCCGCATGAGTGATGCATAAAAACAGGGATGTTATTCTTTTTTGCTGTGTCTATCACCTCCCTTTTTGCCCTGTGAGATACCTTGTTAGTGAAAATAACCACCGCATCTACGTTTCTGACCTTTGAGGCAATGCCGATTTCTGATTTGGTAAAGACCTTAAGCTCAATTCCCAGCCTTTCAGCCTCATTGATATAATTCCTTTCAAGCCTGTCCATTCCGCCTATCAATGCAATGCACATGAAACCTCCAGATAAAAATTAACTTAAATCATCGTAAATAGGTTATTAAAGAGATTCCAAAATAATTGAGAATGATTCTCATTATAAATAATGTATATTTTTTTGTCAAGAAGTTACATTTGATATATAATAATTCATGGATTTAGATATTCTAATTAAAGAGGCAACAGCCTCAATGAAAATGTCTATAGCAAATTATTCAAAGTTTAAGGTAGGAGCAGCCCTTTTGGGTAAGAGCGGGAAGATTTATAGGGGATGTAATATTGAGAGCATAACAGGTGCCCTTTCAATATGTGCTGAGAGATTAGCTATAATGAAGGCATTATCAGAAGGTGAAAGATCTTTTAAGGCAATTGTTATAGTGTCTTCAAAGGGAGATTATTGTTTCCCATGCGGTACATGTAGACAGATACTTATTGAATATGCATCAGATTGCCAGATATATCTTGTCAGTGAGAAGGGTATAAAGAAATTTATGTCCTATGAATTATTGCCATACCCATTTATTAGATAATAAAAAGGAGATTTTTGATTACATAAATGTTTAGTCCTTATGAAATAGTATTCTTTTTTTTTGGTCTTATAGTTGGATCTTTCTTGAATGTCTGTATTTATAGACTGCCGAGAAATATCTCTATTGCCTTCCCTTCCTCAAGCTGTCCAATGTGCAATAATCCTATAAAGGCAAGGGATAATGTTCCTATTATAAGCTATATCCTTTTAGGAGGAAGATGCAGATATTGCAAGAAGAAGATATCAATCCGTTATCCCTTTGTGGAGCTTTTTAATGGGATCTTATATTGGGCAGTCTTTTCATATTTTGGTTTAGGGTGGCATTTGCCATTTTTATTTGCCTTTTGCTCATCAATGATTGTGATTTCTTTTATTGATTTAGATTTTCAGATAATACCTGATATAATTACACTACCTGGAATTATTATTGGATTTTTAGGGGCTTCATTTTTTATCCCTGATATTTTTAGTCCCAATCTATCTTTCCATAATCTATCAATTATAGGATTTAAAACCTCTCTTTTAGGTTTTTTTGTTGGTGGAGGGCTTTTTTATCTAATTGCAATTTTAAGCAAAGGGGGAATGGGAGGGGGCGATATTAAGATGATGGCAATGGTTGGTGCATTTCTGGGATGGAAGGCTGTTTTGCTTACTACCTTTATTGGGAGCCTTACAGGGTCTATTGTGGGAATATTCCTTATGGTTTTTAAAGGAAAGGGTAGAAAGACAAAAATACCCTTTGGTCCTTTTCTTGCTTTTGGTGCAATTATTACCCTATTTTTCGGAAGGGTTATATTAGATTGGTATTTGCAAAAATAATAGAGTTAAAAATAAAATCTACCTTATTAGGAATCATGAATCGGAGGGATTTTTTAAGGGTAATAATTAAGTCTTTCTTTTCAGTTTTAATGCTTGTTATTGGGTATATTTTTCTCTATTATTTTTATCCCTCAAGGATAAAAGAAAAAAAAATATATTATGTATATCTTATTGAAGAAGATGAGTTGCCAAAAAGGGGTGTAAAAAAAATCGTATATCAGTATAAATCAGGGGATAAATTGATTAACAATAAGGTCTTTATTTCATCTGTAAATAATGTTTTAACTGCCTTCTCACCTGTATGTAGTCACTTAGGCTGTTTTGTAAATTGGGACAATAATAAAAAGGAGTTTATCTGTCCATGTCATGCTGGTAGATATGATATTAACGGAAATGTAATTTCTGGACCTCCACCAAAACCTTTAACAAAGATGCCATTAGAGATCAGGGACGGAAAGGTATATATTGGGATATTGATGTAATGGGAAAGGTTTTTGATTGGATAGACTCCCGTTTTGGTGTAAAGGATCCCCATAAAAGGTTTTTGCAGAGGGCGATTAGTGAGAATATTAACTACTCCTACTGTCTCGGGGGTATTGCCTTTACATATTTCTTAATGCTCCTCTTTACTGGGCTTATGCTTTCATTATATTATGTACCTTCAGAAAAAGAGGCATTTTATAGCATTGTAAGGATTACCAATGAAGTTCCCCTTGGATGGCTTATAAGAAGCCTTCATAAGTGGTCTGCAAATCTTTTTATAATATTTATAATTCTCCATACAATAAGGGTCTTTGTATCAAGGGCCTATAGACCACCGAGGGAATTAAATTGGATTGCTGGTGTGTTAGGTTTTATTATAGCAATGGCATCAGGTTTTACAGGTTATTTATTGCCATGGGATCAGAAGGCCTATTGGGCAACAGAGGTTGGCACCTCTATGATTGGCACAGTACCGTTCATTGGTAAATATCTTATGTATGCAATAAGGGGAGGGACAGATATAACGGGCCTCACCCTTTTAAGATTTTACAGTATACATATACTTTATTTGCCAATTCTAATGGCAATAGTTTTATGGGCTCATTTTCATATGGTTAAGAGACAGGGAATTGCTAATGGATTATGAGTTAAGAATTATGATTTATGAGCAAAATAAAAATAAGAAATTTTACCCCGATTATCTCGCAGAGATAATAGTTTCCATTTTAGTTGCCCTAGAGGTTTTGATAATTTTAGCTTTTGTTTTTTATCCGTCAATTGGCAGAGAGATAGATTTTACAAGACCTTTTCAGCCAAAGCCAGAATGGTATTTTTTATGGCTTTATAAACTTGTAAGTTATTTCCCAGGGGATATTATGTTTGTTGGCACAGTAATTATACCTTTAATCTTTGTAATATTATTCCTATTAATCCCATTTATTGATAGGGGAGAAAAGGGAAGATTAGCAGCTAATTTAATTGTAATCTTTCTATTTGCAACATTAATAATCCTTACTTTGCTTTCTATTTAATACTAAAGGACTGATAAAGGCACCATAAGGGCTATCTCTTTACACTCAAGATTCCCTCCATTTGTGCTATCTTATTAATAATATTAGAGACCTGTTGTTTGTCCTTTACCTCAAGGGTAATCTCAATCAATGCCCTTTTGTCATGGGTGGAACTTGCCTTTAGAAAGCTGATATTTACATTGGCTGATGAGATAAGTGAACTAAGGTTAGCAAGTATGCCTGGTTTATCAATACACTCAACGAATAGCTTTGATTCTGATTTGATATCTCCATCATGGCTCCATTCTACATCAATGAGCCTTGTGTTATCTATTGCAAGACGCTCTAAATTAGAACATTCTCTTCTATGTATTGTTACTCCCTTGCCCTTTGTTATGAACCCTGTTATATTATCACCTGGCACAGGAAAACAACATTTTGCAATGTGGTATAACACATTATCAATCCCTTTTATAGTTATAATGCTCTTTTTATCCTTATGGGGCTTTACAATCTTTGGGATTACCTCTTGTTCCTTCTCAGGGACAAGTTTATTAACGACCTGATGGGCAGATATCTTTCCATAGCCTATATTGACAAAAAGGTCATCAGCAGATTGAATTCCCATTGCCTTCAAGAGATCTTCAAACTTTTCTGACTTCAGAATTGAGATGGGAAGCGAATGTTTTTTTAGTTCTTCTTCAATGAGTCTTTTGCCAAGCTCTATGCCCTGTGTTCTTTCTTGAGTCTTAAGCCACTGTTTTATCCTACTTTTTGCCCTCTGTGAAACTACGAACTTTAGCCAATCCTTGCTTGGATAGTGAGAAGGGGAGGTTATTATCTCAACTACATCACCGCTGTTTAATTTATATCTAAGGGGAACAATTCTTCCATTTACCTTTGCCCCGATACACCTATGTCCAACCTCTGTATGAATACTATATGCAAAATCCACAGGGGTGGAATCAACAGGGAGTTCCTTAATATCACCATTTGGAGTAAATACATATACCTTTTCTGTAACAACTTCTCCCTTAACAGCCTCAAGGAATTCCTTTGCGTCAGATATTTCCTTTACCAGTTCCCTCACCCAGGTTATAAATCGGGCATTTTTTGTATCGATTCCACCCTTTTCCTTATATCTCCAGTGAGATGCGATTCCCTCTTCTGCAATTTCATCCATTTCTTTTGTTCTTATCTGGAACTCTACCCTATCGCCACCTGGACCAACTACAGTGGTATGAAGAGATTGGTAAAGATTAGATTTAGGAAGGCTTATAAAGTCTTTAAACCTTCCGGGCACCAGTGGCCATAAGGAATGGATGATTCCTAAAATGTCATAGCAATGACTAACGGTGTCAGTTATAATCCTAATTCCTATTACATCATGTATCTGCTCAAATGGTATTTTTTGTTTTACCATTTTCTGATATATTCCGTAATAATGCTTAATCCTTCCCTTAATTTTTGCTGGGATATTACTTGTTTGGAGTTTATCTGATATAATTTTTATTACCTCCTCAATATAATTCTCCTGTTCTTCTTTACGCTTGGCAACCTTTTTCTGAAGGTCTTCAAATAATTCTGGCATCAATGCCTTAAAGCTCAGATCTTCAAACTCTGTCCTCATCCATCCTATACCGAGCCTGTTTGCAAGAGGTGCATAAATATCAAGGGTTTCCTGTGCAATTCTTCTTCTCTTTTCTTCAGGAAGGTGTTCAATTGTTCTCATATTGTGAAGCCTGTCAGCAAATTTTATAAGAATTACCCTTACATCTTTTGACATGGCAAGAAGCATTCTTCTAAAGTTTTCAGCCTGGGCATCTTCCTTAGTTTTAAATTCCACCCTGCTTAATTTTGTTAATGAATCTACAAGAAAGGCTATTTCATTACCGAAAATCTCTTTAAGATCCTCTAAGGATGTCCCTGTATCTTCAATTGTGTCATGCAGCAATCCAGCAGCAATAGTATGTACATCAAGCCTCATGTCAGCGAGTATATGTCCCACTGCGAGGGGGTGATAAATATAAGGAGATCCCTCAATCCTTGTCTGACTGCAGTGTGCCTCCCTTGAGAAGATATAAGCCTTTCTTAAAAGTTGTACATCTGCCTTTGGATTATAGGATATTACCTTTTCTATAAGCTCATCAATTGTTATCATAATTAATTATAACTCTTTTGAAATATGTTAAGATACATGTTAGATTATGTGGGATCTAAGTATTTTGTGTTTCTATGTCTATTTTTAGTGAATTCTTAATATTTAATATTTATGAAAGGCTGTAATGACAGATTGATTAATATTGATTAATTTCAGAGATTATGGATAAGTTGGTTATTAGAGGTGGAAAGCCATTAAGAGGCGAGATTGAAATAAGCGGTGCAAAAAATGCTGCCCTGCCTATCTTAACCGCAACAATCCTTGCATCAGGTAAACAGTATATAACAAGGGTTCCTGACTTGAGGGATATAAAAACTATGGGGAATCTTTTGTCCCACTTAGGGATGTCATTTCATTATAGGGATGGTATAGCAACAATTGATTCTTCTACATTAAGGAATTTTGATGCCCCCTATGAATTAGTAAAGACAATGCGTGCTTCTGTGCTTGTGCTTGGTCCATTGCTCTCCCGATTTGGCAGGGCAAAGGTTTCATTGCCGGGCGGATGCGCTATAGGTGCAAGGCCTATTAATCTACATATTATGGGTCTTGAAAAAATGGGTGCCCATATAGAGCTTGATTCTGGTTATGTTATTGCAAAGGCAAAACGTCTTAAAGGCGCTTCAATCTATTTTGATTCAATTACAGTTACTGGTACAGAAAATCTAATGATGGCTGCTGCGCTTGCAAAGGGTACTACAATCCTTGAGAATGCTGCAAAGGAGCCAGAGGTTGTTGACCTTGCAAACTGCTTAATTTCTATGGGAGCGAAAATAAGTGGGGCAGGGAATGATATTATAGAAATTGAGGGGGTGGATGAACTTAAACCAATAAATAAATATGAAATTATACCTGATAGAATAGAGGCAGGGACATTTATGGCAATAGCAGGTATAACAGGGGGAGAATTAATAATCAAAGGATGCAATCCTTCTCATCTTGATGCAGTAATAATGAAACTTCAGGAGACAGGCATTATATTTAAAAAAACAAAAAATGGGATCAAGGTAATAGGTCCGAAAAGACTTTTAGCAAGGGATGTAAAGACAATGCCTTATCCAGGATTTCCAACTGATATGCAGGCGCAGTTTATGGCATTAATGACAATAGCCTCAGGCACAAGCATCATTAGGGAAACTATATTTGAAAACAGATTCATGCATGTAGCTGAGTTAAAAAGAATGGGAGCAGACATCACAATAGATGGAGGGATTGCTACAGTCAGAGGTGTAGAAAAACTAAAGGGAGCTCCTGTAATGGCTACTGATTTGAGGGCATCAGCTTCTTTAGTAGTTGCAGCTTTGTCAGCAGAGGGTGAAAGCACTATTCATAGGATCTATCATCTTGATAGGGGATATGAAAAAATAGATGAAAAGCTAAGAAAATTAGGGGCTGACATTGAGAGGATAACTACTTAATTTTTAGTTGGATTACTTTTAAAACTACCCTAACCGTTTTTTCCCAAAGAGAGTTATAAAGTTATAATAGGAGCAATATAATAGGAGCAGAATATTTCAAGGATGACAACCAAAAGGTATGTCAGAGTTTAATAAACATAAAATTATAGGCTAATCCTGAATCAAACAAGGTATAAAGGCTTTTCAGCCAGACCTGCTTTGATTATATGCAAATGTTTCTTTATTAATTTATTAATTGGCATAAAAAATAT
>CAZIMB010000003.1:0-20838 GCA_964540275.1 uncultured Nitrospirota bacterium
CAGCTCGTGCCGTGAGGTGTTGGGTTAAGTCCCGCAACGAGCGCAACCCCTATCCTCTGTTGCCCGAAAGGGATCTCTGAGGAAACTGCCAGCGATAAGCTGGAGGAAGGTGGGGATGACGTCAAGTCATCATGGCCCTTATGTCCAGGGCTACACACGTGCTACAATGGCTACTACAGAGGGTAGCGAAGCTGTGAGGCGGAGCCAATCCCTAAAAGTAGTCTCAGTTGGGATCGGAGTCTGCAACTCGACTCCGTGAACGCGGAATCGCTAGTAATCGCGGATCAGCCATGCCGCGGTGAATACGTTCCCGGGCCTTGTACACACCGCCCGTCACACCACGAAAGTCTGTTGTACCCGAAGATGGTGAGCTAACCTGCGAAGGAGGCAGCCATTGAAGGTATGGCCGATGATTGGGGTGAAGTCGTAACAAGGTAGCCGTAGGGGAACCTGTGGCTGGATCACCTCCTTTCTAAGGAAAAAAACAGAATCTACCTTTTAGTTTTATAAATGCAAGGAGATATTATCCTTGTTTCTCAGAATCTTTGAATTAAGTTTGTATTTTGAGATTTAAAGGGAGAAACAAACTTCCTTTAAATAATTGTTCTTTGACAAAGTGGAAAGGTAAAATTGGTGGTCAAGGTAGAAAGGGCATACGGTGGATGCCTTGGCATCAGGCGGCGATGAAGGACGCGGCAGGCTGCGAAAAGCCACGGGGAGCTGCGAGCGAGCTTAGATCCGTGGATGTCCGAATGGGGTAACCCACCAGACGAAGAGTCTGGTATCATATACTGAATACATAGGTATATGAGGCAAACCTCCTGAAGTGAAACATCTCAGTAAGGAGAGGAAAAGAAATCAAAAGAGATTCCCTTAGTAGCGGCGAGCGAAGGGGGAAGAGCCCAAACCGACCCTACAACTCGTAACATGTGATACATAGTGCGTAACAAGTGAAAGAAAAAGTTTTTAACTTGTCACGCCTCATTGGATACTTGTCACGAGTTGTAGGGTCGGGGTTGTAGGACCGCATAAGTACCATTTCTACTTATAATTGAACTGGCATGGAAAGGCCGACCATAGAAGGTGATAGTCCTGTAAATGAAATAGGTAGAAAGGGAAGCGGTATCCTGAGTACCACGGGACACGTGAAATCCCTTGGGAAGCAGGGGGGACCACCCTCCAAGGCTAAATACGTCCTGATGACCGATAGTGCACAAGTACCGTGAGGGAAAGGTGAAAAGAACCCTGGCGAAGGGAGTGAAATAGAACCTGAAACCGTATGCCTACAAGTAATCGGAGCAGTCAATTTAAAAGATTGGCTGTGACGGTGTACCTTTTGATTAATGGGCCAGCGAGTTACTGGCTGTAGCGAGGTTAAGTGCTTAAGGCATGGAGCCGAAGGGAAACCGAGTCTTAAAAGGGCGATAAGTTGCAGTCAGTAGACCCGAAGCCAGGTGATCTACCCATGGTCAGGATGAAGCGAAGGTAAGACTTCGTGGAGGTCCGAACCGGTGTTTGTTGCAAAAAGCTCGGATGAACTGTGGGTAGGGGTGAAAGGCCAATCAAACCTGGTGATAGCTGGTTCTCCCCGAAATGTATTTAGGTACAGCCTTTAAGTAATCGTAGGGGGGTAGGGCACTGGATGGGCTAGGGCTGCGCAGGCGGTACCAAACCCAACCAAACCTTGAATACCCTATAGATGGTCTTAAGGAGTGAGACTATGGGTGCTAAGATCCGTAGTCGAGAGGGGAACAGCCCAGACCATCAGCTAAGGTCCCCAAGGCAGTGCTAAGTGGGAAAGGATGTGGCGTTGCTGAGACAGCCAGGATGTTGGCTTAGAAGCAGCCATCATTTAAAGAAAGCGTAATAGCTCACTGGTCGAGTGGCACTGCGCCGAAAATTTAACGGGGCTCAAGCACTACACCGAAGCTACGGACTTCAATGCTTTGCATTGGAGTGGTAGGGGAGCATTCTGCGGACCTGTGAAGGTGTGTCGTGAGGCATGCTGGAGGGGGCAGAAGAGACAATGCTGGCATAAGTAGCGCAAAGGCTGATGAGAAGTCAGCCCGCCGTAAACCTAAGGTTTCCTGGGGAAGGTAAATCCGCCCAGGGTTAGTCGGTCCTAAGGCGAGGCCGAGAGGCGTAGTCGATGGATAACAGGTTAATATTCCTGTACTACTTGTGTGACGTTTGACTGAAGGGGGGACGCAGGAGGATAGTCTGGGCCTGGTGATGGTTCAGGTCCAAGCGTTTAGGCTGGCGAGTAGGTAAAACCGCTCGCTATTAAGGCTGAAACGTGACGGGGAAGGCCGTAAGGCTGAACTCAGATGATTCCACGCTGACGAGAAAAACCTCGTAGGGAGTCACGCAAGTAACCGTACCGCAATCCGACACTGGTAGGTGGGTAGAAGATACCAAGGCGGACGAGAGAACCCTCGCTAAGGAACTCGGCAAAATAGCCCCGTAACTTCGGGAGAAGGGGTTCCTGTTGAAAGACAGGACGCAGTGAAGAGGGCCAAGCGACTGTTTACCAAAAACACAGGTGCCTGCTAACTCGTAAGAGGATGTATAGGCACTGACTCCTGCCCGGTGCCGGAAGGTTAAGAGGAGAGGTTATCCGTAAGGAGAAGCCTTGAATTGAAGCCCCGGTAAACGGCGGCCGTAACTATAACGGTCCTAAGGTAGCGAAATTCCTTGTCGGGTAAGTTCCGACCTGCACGAATGGAGTAACGACTTGGCCGCTGTCTCGGCGAGGGACTCGGCGAACTTAAGATACCGGTGAAGACGCCGGTTACCTGCAGCTAGACGGAAAGACCCCGTGCACCTTTACTACAACTTGACAGTGAGTTTTGGTAATGCATGTGTAGGATAGGTGGGAGGCTATGAAGCATGGACGCCAGTCTGTGTGGAGCCGACCTTGAAATACCACCCTTGTGTTGCTGGGACTCTAACCTGCACCCGTTATCCGGGTGGGGGACACTGTCTGGTGGGTAGTTTGACTGGGGCGGTCGCCTCCTAAAGAGTAACGGAGGCGTCCAAAGGTCTCCTCAGGCTGGACGGAAACCAGCCGTCGAGTGCAAAGGCATAAGGAGGCTTGACTGTGAGGCTGACGAGCCGAACAGGTACGAAAGTAGGGCTTAGTGATCCGGTGGCACTGAGTGGAAGGGCCATCGCTCAACGGATAAAAGGTACGCCGGGGATAACAGGCTTATCGGGTCCAAGAGTTCACATCGACGACCCGGTTTGGCACCTCGATGTCGACTCATCGCATCCTGGGGCTGAAGTAGGTCCCAAGGGTTGGGCTGTTCGCCCATTAAAGCGGTACGTGAGTTGGGTTCAGAACGTCGTGAGACAGTTCGGTCCCTATCTGCTGTAGGCGTAGGAGACTTGAGGGGAGCTGTCCCTAGTACGAGAGGACCGGGATGGACAGATCTCTGATGTTCCAGTTGTCACGCCAGTGGCAATGCTGGGTAGTCATATCTGGACGGGATAACCGCTGAAGGCATCTAAGCGGGAAGCCCACCCCAAGATTAGGTCTCCCTGCTCGAAAGAGCACTAAAGGTCCCTGATAGACTATCAGGTTGATAGGCTGGAGGTGTAAGTGGAGCAATCCATTCAGCTTACCAGTACTAATAGACCGTGAGCCTTGACCACTGAATTTAAATACCTTTTTCACTTTGTCAAAAAATTTTTGTTGCAGACAACAAAAAAATATTGTATCATCTAATAAGAAAGGGAAAAATCTCTTTCTTATTTTTTTGTGTTTAAGGGGATAGGGAATAAGACAATGAAAGAACGGGATATTTTTGAGGAAATAGTTAATCTTGGAAAAAGGAGAGGTATTATTACATATGATGAAATAAATGATGCCCTCCCATCAGAGTATTTTTCTCCAGATGAGCTTGAAGATTTAATGGATGTGCTCACAGACATGGGTGTAAAGGTTGTTGAACATGAGGAGGGTGTGCCATTTGGAGAAGAGATAGAAGAGGAGATTGAAGAGCCTGAACGTGCAGAAGATCTTGTTCAGGCATATTTTAACTCTATGGGAGATATTTCTATTCTCACCAAATATGAAGAGACAGAACTTGCAAAAAAACTTGAAGAAGGTAGGAAAATAATAAAGGATATCATATCCGCATTGCCCCTTTATAAAAAGATCAGGGAAGCATTAGATTCAATGCCTGAAGAAAGTGAGGAGGTGCTTTTAACCGAAGAAGAAAAGGCTAACGAGTCTCTTATGCGGACTCTCTCTAGGATTGATGAGTTGATGGAGTTTATAGAAGAGAGTGATCAGAAAATTATAAAATATGGCAGTGTTAAGGAACTAAAGACTCTCATAAATGAGAAAAAGAAAAAAGGCCAAAATACCAAGAAATTAGAGGCTCTCTTGAAAGAAGTCCTTGCTGATTATAAAAGGGTTGAGACGGAGATAGGTATAAAGGTTGATAATTTAAGAGAAATATGGAACAGGATTTCAAAGGCAAGGAGCCTTGTTACTGAGGCAAAAAATGAGCTTATAACAAGGAATTTGAGGCTTGTTGTAAATATTGCAAAAAATTATGTTGGAAGAGGCTTGCCTTTATTAGATCTTATTCAAGAAGGCAACATAGGTCTTATGAAGGCTGTTGATAAATTTAAATATGAAAAGGGATTTAAGTTTAGCACATATGCGACATGGTGGATAAGACAGGCAATTACAAGGGCGCTTATTGATCAGACCAAAACAATTCGTGTGCCCGTTCATATGATGGAGTTTTATAATCGTGTTACAAAGGCATCAAGGGAATTAACTCAACAGATTGGCAGGGAACCTACTAATGAAGAAATTGCAAAAAAACTCCTTGTACCAGTTAGAAAGGTAGAAGAGGTTTTCAGGGCAATACAGGATCCTATTGCATTGCAAACCCCTATTGGAGATGAGGATACGGAATTAGAAGATTTTATAGGTGACAAGACAAGTCCTTCTCCTTATTTTGATGCTGAAAGAGTAGAGATTTCTGAACAAATACAAAGGGTTTTAAGGACATTGAGTCCCAAAGAGGAGGTTGTTATAAGAATGAGATTCGGTATTGGCTCAGACAGAGATCATACCCTTGAAGAGGTAGGTAGATATTTGTCAATTACCAGAGAAAGAGTAAGACAAATAGAGGCAAAGGCTTTAAGGAAACTGAAACATCCGAGCAGATTAAGGGCATTGAGAATCCTCACAACTTAAAAAGGGCTGCTATAGCAGCCCTTTCTTATTTATAGCCAGTTATTTTATTCTCCCTTTTTATTATCTTCTTTTATTTATTCAGATGAACCTATCCATGGCATAATTTTTGTTTAATTTTAAGTTTAAGACTTATCTTCTTAAGTTTTCTAATAAAAATAACGATAATGATATTTGATGATATTTAAAGCATATTGGAAGGAGATTTTGAATGAGAGGGTTTTTGGGTTTGTTTTTTTTCTTTTGCATGTTAGTATGTGCAGCATCTGCTTTAGCTCGAGAGGTTACATTATGTTATGTTACAAATATTGTTGATGGAAATACCTTTAGTTGTCTGCCAGGCAGGTCAATCAAAGGTGCTGAAAGGAATGGTGATAAGACTTTAACAGTTAAGCTAAAAGGCATTGAGAGTCCTGAAAAATATCAACCATGTAATAGACAGGCTAAGGAAAATCTCAGATCTCTTATCAGAGGGAAAATCGTTAGGCTTGAAATAAAAAATATAGATAGGTACGGGAGACTATCAGCCTATGTTTTTGAAAGAGGCAAAAATATAAATATTGAGCAGCTTAGATTAGGCTATGCCTGGACTTACCTTGAAAACATTGATGGATATTATTTTTCGGATTTTTATGAGGCGGAAAAAGAAGCAAAGAAATTAGATTTGTGTATATGGAAAGAAACCAATCCCCTTTTACCGTGGGTTAGGAAGGAAAAAATGAATAATGGGGAAAATAAGGATGTAAAAATTCCACAAATGTTTTCAGGGGATATAAATGATGACAAAACAACTTTAAAGAAATGACTTGTTAGATATAGCTAATAGTTTTCTATTTTTTTACCTCTGGATATTTCCTCAAGTCCTTGATAGTCTATTATTTTAATTTTTTTACCATGCATTTGAATAATGCCATTGTTATTTAATTTTGATAATATCCTTGAAATTGTCTCTGGTGTAGTTCCGAGTAGGCTTGATAACTGACCCTTTGTGATTGACAGAGTGATATCGTTTGAACCTCCTTTGATATTGCTAAGATACAAAATGTATGCAGCTAATCTAGCTGGAACTTCTTTTAGAGATAAATCTTCTACAAGCCGGGTAAAATATCTGAGTCGTGATGACAGCTCAGAGAGCATTTTCATTGCAATAGTAGCATCCTCTTTTATTAATTTTAAAAGGAGTCTTTTAGGAAAAAATAATAGTCTGCTCTTCTCAATTGCCACAGCATTTGCAGGGAATTTTTCTCCAGAAAACATAGGAACCTCTCCAAAGATATTTCCGTTTCCAAAGACATGAAGTATCTGCTCTTTACCATTAAGAGAGAGTTTAAAGATCTTCACTAATCCAGATAGAACTGCATAAAATCCAGTAGCCTCATCTCCCTGAGAAAATATTGTTTCTCCTTTGTTAAAACTCTTTTCTGATACAATAGTTGAAAGGCTTTTAAGTTGCCCCTCTGAGAGAGAACTAAAGATAGGTATCTTTATAATAGAATCAATAATTTTCACTTAAAATCCTTTTTACCCAAATAATGCATTTATATTTGTCATGTATTTTAATTACATTCTTATATGCCATTTTATAATATCTTAAATTATATCTTAAACCTTACCGTTTTTTAAAATTATCTTGATTTAAGTCAAGGAATAATAAAAAAAATAATGTAAAATGAAAGTATATTTTACAATAAAGGAGGATGTTTATGTTTTGTTATCAATGTGAACAGGCAGCAATGGGTAAGGGTTGTACAACCTTTGGGGTTTGTGGCAAATCCCCAAAGGTAGCAGCGCTACAGGATGTTCTAACATACGCCCTAAAGGGCTTGTCCCTTTATGCATGGGAGGGAAGAAAGGTTGGTGTCAATGAGAGGGAAGTCAATGTATTTACTACAAAGGCGCTTTTTTCGACATTAACAAATGTAAACTTTGATCCTGAAAGATTTGTAGAGCTAATAAATAAATGCATAGAACATAGGGAAGCTCTAAAGCAGAAGGTAAAAAATGCTGGTGGAAGGGTTGATTTTACATATGATTGCGCTGTTTTTAAACCTGGATCATCTATTGAGGATATACTAAAACAGGCTGAAAGGATTGAAGAAAAGGTACCATCTCCTGACATTGACCCAGATATCCAATCATTGCAAGATACAGTGCTATTTGGCATAAGAGGAATTTCCGCATATGCAGACCATGCCCATATTCTTGGAAGGCATGATGATTCAATCTTTTCATTTCTTCATGAGGCATTGGCATCAATGACAAGGAGAGATCTTTCTCTTAATGAATGGTTAAATCTTGTTCTTAAATGCGGAGAAGTAAATCTCAAGACTATGGAACTTTTGGATGCAGCACACACAGAAACTTATGGACATCCTGTTCCAACAAAGGTTCCCCTTGGTCATAAGAAGGGAAAGGCGATTCTTGTCTCTGGACATGACCTAAAGGATTTAGAAGATATTCTTAGGCAGAGCGAGGGTAAAGGTGTAAATATATATACCCATGGAGAGATGCTTCCCTGCCATGGCTATCCAGAATTAAAGAAGTATCCACATTTTTATGGACATTATGGAACAGCATGGCAGAATCAGCATAAGGAATTTGCTGCATTCCCTGGCGCAATTGTGATGACAACGAATTGTTTACAGAAGCCCTTAGATACTTATAAGGATAATATCTTTACAAGTGGAGTTGTAGGGTGGCCAGGAATAAGGCATATATCAGACGGGGATTTTACACCTGTGATTAAAAGGGCGATTGAGCTTCCAGGCTTTCATGAAGACAGTAATGGGAAATATGTAATGACAGGATTTGCAAGAAATGCAATCCTAAGTGTTGCAGACAAGATAATAGATGCTGTCAAGAATAAGGCTATCAGGCATTTTTTCCTTGTAGGTGGCTGTGATGGTGCTAAGATAGGAAGAAACTATTATACAGAGCTTGTTGAAAAGATGCCAAAAGATTGTGTTGTTTTGACACTTGCATGCGGAAAATTCAGATTCTTTGATAAAGAGCTTGGGGACATAGGAGGCATACCCCGTCTGTTGGATGTTGGGCAGTGCAATGATGCATACTCAGCTATTCAGATTGCCATTGCCTTATCAAAGGCATTTAATGTAGGAGTCAATGAACTGCCTTTATCTCTTATTCTTTCATGGTACGAACAGAAGGCAGTGGCAATACTACTGACCCTTCTTTATCTCGGAATAAAGGATATTCGATTAGGTCCTTCACTGCCAGCATTTATTACACCTAATGTGCTTGATGTGCTTGTAAAGAATTATGGAATAAAACCTATCACAACTCCGTGTGATGACCTTGAGGCCATATTAAAGACTGGTAAAGGAACTTGTGGACAGGTTGCTTAATTAGGGAACTTACAAAAAAGATCATTACAGATTCCCCGCCTCTCATAAAAGAGGGGTGGGGAGAGATTTTTATTAATAAATAACTTACCTCCGATGAATGTCTTTAAATCCTATACTATTTTTTTATTTAATCTACATTTTTGACAAATCCATAATACGTATTATGGACTTATTTTTGGAAAAACTTGCCTGTTAGGATATATAATAATCTTCATGAATAGTTATCCAAGATTGATAATAGCTGGAATTAGGGGAGGTAGCGGTAAGACTACTATATCTCTTGGAATAATCCGAGTATTAAGGCAAAAGGGATTAAAAGTGGTTCCCTTCAAAAAGGGTCCTGATTATATAGATGCAGGATGGCTATCTGTTGCTGCAGAAAATCCTTGCTATAATCTTGACCCTTTTCTTATTACAAAGGATAATGTATTAGGCTCTTTTTTATGCCATTTCTCTGGAGATATAGCAATTATAGAGGGTAATAGAGGACTCTATGACGGAATGGATGTTGAAGGCTCTTATAGCACTGCAGAGCTTGCAAAACTCCTTAAATCACCTGTATTGTTAATCATTGATTGCACAAAGATGACAAGGACATCAGCTGCTATTATACTTGGGTGTATGAATCTTGATAGGAATGTTGATATAAGAGGGGTAATCCTTAATAATATATCTGGAAGTAGGCATGAATCAATAGTAAGGGCCTCAATAGAAAAATATACCTCTTTGCCTGTAGTGGGTGCTATCCCAAGATTGACTGACGGAGCTTTCCCAGAGAGGCATATGGGTTTGACTCCATATCAGGAACATCCTGATACAATAAAGGCAATAAACTCCTCATGTGATATTGCAGATAAATACCTTGATATAGAGGCAATTCTTCATATTGCTAAATCTGCAGAGCCATTGAAAAATGTTGAAGACGAATTTGTATATAACATGCTTATTAGTCATTGCTCATCAAGAAAAGAGCCTAAAGATTTAAGGATAGGTGTTATAAGGGATGATGCATTCCAGTTTTATTACCCAGAGAATTTAGAAGCCCTTCAAGCAGAAGGTGCAGAGATAATAGATATAGATGCCCTAAAGGATGAACGACTTCCAGATATTGATTCCCTTTATATTGGAGGAGGCTTTCCAGAGACTAATGCAATAAGGCTTGCTAATAATGTAAGTTTTAGAAAATCCCTTAAAGAGTCTGTTGAAAAAGGTCTTCCTATATATGCTGAGTGTGGGGGGTTAATGTTTTTAGGGGATTCAATTATAGTTGGGGAAAAGAGATATCCTATGGCAGGTATTTTCCCTATTGTATTTGAGATGAAGGGAAGGCCACAGGCACATGGCTATACTATAGTAGAGGTTGAAAGGGAGAACCCATTTTTCCCTTTAGGAACTGTAATAAATGGGCATGAGTTTCATTATTCAGCTTTAAGTGAGGAGACATCTGAATTGCATAATAGCTTAAAGTCGGGACATATTTATTTTGCCTTTAAGATGAGAAGAGGTAAAGGTATAAAAGACGGTAGAGACGGGATTTGTTATAAAAATGTATTCGCCTCTTATACTCATATTCATGCACTTGGTGCAAAGGAATGGATATCCGGTATTATAAGTAAGGCAAAGGAGTATAAAAATATAAAAAATTCAAGAAAGGATTTAAATGGTTAAATATCATCCGCCAGAATGTCCCTTTTGTGGGAGATATATCTTACAACCAAAGACAACAAAGACAGTATTTGGGAATATTTATAGTGGAAGATGCATCTGTGGCGCAGTATATGTATGTGATCCGACAGGTCACAATGTTGGAGAGGCATATATGGAGGCTCTTGCATTGGCTAAGGGAGATTGGGATATCTCTATGATGAATGAAGGGGTAAGTTATCAGACTTTGGATATGGACTATGATATTAGAACCCATAAAAGGGTTGAAACAAAAGGCCTTATGCCGTCAGGTAAGCTTGTATTTGTTAATTTGTTGCAAACAAATAGGGAAAATTCCCTATCACAGAAGGGAGCAAATAAAGTAAACTCGATAGATGCTTACAGGAAATCAGGCAAAAAAGAAATGAAGATGCTTATAAAGGAACTCCTTGAATCAGGGGATTTCGAGGAAATAAAGAGTTTATCTATTCAGGAAAAGGGTGTTATAAGATGGCTTATATCACTCTCCTATGACAAATTGGATGTTATATCATGGCGGGCAATAGAGGCAATGGGAGTGGTGTCTAAGGAAATTTCAAAGAGGAACCCTGAGATAATAAGGGAGACTATAAGAAAATTGCTCTGGTCCATGGGAGAAGAGTCAGGGGGTATAGGCTGGAGCGCTCCTGAGATGATAGGGGAAATAATAAGGGCAAATCCAGAAATGTATAGCGAGATTATCCCAATTTTGTGGTCCTTTAAAGAAGAGGAGATGTTCAGACCAGGTGTAATCAGGGCGATGTTTAGAATAGGTGAGGTTAGGCAGGATTTAATTGCCTTTATATTAAAGGATTTAAAGGATATGCTTATAGATAACAATCCAGCAGTTCGTGGCTATGCAGCATTGATAATAGGAATGCTTAGGGATAGAAGTTATATAGAGGGACTTAAAGAACTACTAAAGGATGATAACAAGATGCTTTTCTTTCAAGATGGTGCTATTGTAGAGAAAAAGGTAAGCGATATAGCTAAAGATTCTATAGAAAAGATAAGCTAATTTAATATAATAATAATATTATTTAATTTGACCTTGCTTCTTTGTCTATATTATTTTTTATCCTCAATTAAATGATAAATAAATAGTTTTTTAAGGACTATTTCAAATCAAAATAAATAAAAAAAGGGAGGTAGTAAAATGCCACAAATTGAATTTCAGGGAAAACAGATCGAGGTTGATGAAGACGGTTATCTTACAAAGCTTGATGACTGGTCAAAGGAATTAGCACAATTTATGGCTGAAAAAGATGGGATAACCTTGTCAGATGCCCATTGGGAAATTATTAATTTTCTGAGGGATTATTATCAAAAGTACCAAATAGCACCAATGATAAAAATCCTTGTGAAAGAGGTTGCAAAGGTTATGGGGCCAGACAAGGGCAATACAAAATACCTTTATGAGCTTTTCCCTGACGGACCAGCAAAACAGGCATGTAGATATGCTGGACTCCCAAAACCTACAGGTTGCGTATAATATAATTTACCAATTAAAGGGCATTCAGTTTAAAGGCTGTATGCCCTTTAGCAAAAAGGGTCTATTAGAATAAATAAAGATACAAGGATTATTTAAGACCTTTTAGTGAAAATCTCATTTCTAATTCTCAAGCCATAAAAAGGGGAGGATAAGAGTAGGTTAATGAATCTGAAAAGTATCCTGTCTGAAAAGAGAGACTCTATCCTGAAAAACTGGTTTGATACGATATTAAATACATATCATCCCGATACAGCAAGCTTTTTAAAAAATCAAAATGATCAATTTCTTAATCCAGTAGGAAGCTCTTTTTCCAGATCTATGGAGAGGCTTTTAGAGGAGCTTTTAGCTGATGAGCTTGGAATTGACAAGGTAGAAAAATATCTTGAAGATATTATTAAGATATTAGCGCTTCAGGGCATTGCACCTTCCCAATCCCTATCATTTATTCAGGAACTTAAGGATATAGTCAGGACAGAATTAAAAACTGAAATAATTAGTGGGCGATTTTCTGATGAACTTACTGTATTTGAAAAAAAGATAGACTCCCTTTTAATGCTTTCCTTTGACATTTACATGAAATACAGGGAAAAGATATATGATCTAAAGGCTAATGATTTAAGAAATATGACATCTAAATTAATTGAAAGGGCTAATCGTATTTTTGAAATTTATGGAAAAGAGAAGTTCCAAAGCGAAGATATTGTTCAGGTTGATAGTGATAGAAAATTAGAGAAAATTAAAGAGGTGACAAAATGAGAATTATGTTTCCACTTTTGTCAGTTGTAGGATTGCTCCTTATAGCTATTATTGGCGTAGGGGTAATGAATCTGACCTTTCTTTTCGGTATAGTTATACCATATTTAGCAGCTTTTACCTTTATAATAGGCGTTATTTTCCGGGTTGTTAAGTGGGCGCATTCTCCTACACCCTTCAGAATACCTACCACAGCTGGTCAGCAAAAGAGCCTGCCATGGATAAAACAATCAACCTTTGAAAACCCCTCAACCACATGGGGGGTTATAGGCAGGATGGCAATGGAGATATTTTTATTTAGGTCTTTATTTAGAAATCTTAAAACTGAACTCGGAGATGATAAAAATCTTATTCATGGTTCTGCTAAATGGCTATGGCTTGCAGGGATAGTCTTTCATTACTCTTTTTTAATTGTATTTCTTAGGCATATAAGGTTTTTCACTCAGCCAGCACCTTTTTATCTTAATATACTTGAGACCTTTGACGGATTTCTCCAGATAGGTGCTCCAAGACTTTTTATAACTGGGATATTGCTCCTTGTAGCAGTAACTTATCTTCTGATTAGAAGGCTTTATATACCCCAGGTAAGATATATCTCCCTTGCCTCTGATTATTTTCCCCTGTTTATGATTATTAGTATCGCATCTACAGGAATATTGATGAGATATTTCTTTAAGACAGATATTGTGGCTGTTAAAGAGCTTACAATGGGATTGGCTACCTTTAATCCTATTATTCCAGAAGGCATTGGTGCTATTTTTTATATTCATCTCTTTCTTGTAAGTATATTTTTTGCGTATTTTCCTTTTAGTAAATTGGTGCATCTGGGAGGGGTATTTCTCAGCCCCACAAGAAATATTGCTGCGAATAGCCGTGAGATTATGCATGTCAACCCATGGAATTATCCTGTTAAGACCCGCACTTATGAGGAATATGAGGATGAATTCAGGGATAAAATGAAAATGGCTGAAATACCAGTAGAAAAGGAGTGATAATATGGCAACAAAGGCAAAACCACCAAAACCCTCTGAATTAGTCAGTACAATAAACCTTAAGAAGGTGCCTCCTAAGGATTGGATGGATTTCCCTGCAGAATTTAAGCCAGGTATGTATTGCCATGGGTCAAGGCCTAAATATCTTGAGATAGTTGGTATGCCTAATCCAAGGGAATGGTCACCTAGTGACGAAGATTGGAAGCTTCCTGAAAACTGGAAATATATAGTTCTTAATGGGATTAAGGAGAGATTGGAGAGGTATCGTTCCTTTCATGTATTCATGGATATATGCGTTAGATGTGGTGCATGTGCCGATAAATGCCATTTTTATCTTGGCACAGGGGACCCAAAGAATATGCCCGTATTAAGGGCAGAACTCTTACGCTCGGTTTATAGAAAATATTTTACAGCTTCTGGAAAGATATTTGGAAAGGCTGCAGGCGCAAGGGAGCTTACAACAGATGTTATAAAAGAGCTATGGTATTATTATTATCAATGCACAGAATGTAGGCGTTGTTCCCTATTTTGCCCCTATGGAATTGATCAGGCAGAAATAACAATAATTGGCAGGGAACTACTTAATCTCCTGGGTCTCCAGCTTGACTGGATTGGTGGACCTGTGGCCAACAGTTATGAAAAGGGAAACCATTTAGGATTAGAGCCACATACAATAAAGAGCAATATAGAGTTCATGCTCGATGATATAGAGACAATCACAGGCATCAGAATAAATCCTACATTTAATAGAAAGGGTGCTGAAATACTTTTTGTTACCCCATCAGGAGATCTTTTTGGCGTACCAGGCGTTTATACTGCTATGGGCTATCTAATGCTTTTCCACGAAATTGGATTGGATTATACATGGAGCACCTATGCCTCTGAGGGTGGAAACTTTGGCTTCTTCACATCAAACGAGATGGCAAAAAAACTCCATTATAAGATTTATGCTGAGGCAAAAAGGCTAAAGGTTAAATGGATAATTGGTGGTGAGTGCGGACATATGTGGAGGTTATGGCACCAATATCTTAATACCTGGTTTGGCCCACCCGACTTTCTTGAAGAACCTGTATCCCCTATTACAGGCACAAAGTTTGAAAATGCAAAATCGGCAAAACTGGTTCATATTGCTGAGTTTACTGCTGACCTTATAAGGCATGGGAAATTAAACCTTGACCCAAGCAGAAATGACCATTTAAAAGTTACATTCCATGACTCCTGCAATACATCAAGGGGAATGGGAATCTTTGAGGAACCGAGATATATTATAAGAAATGTATGTAATCACTTTTATGAAATGCCTGAAAATACTATTAGAGAAAAGACATTTTGTTGCGGAAGTGGATCGGGCCTTAATGCGGGCGAGAATATGGAATTAAGAATGAGGGGCGGATTCCCTAGGGCCAATGCTGTAAAGCATGTCCATGAGACTTATGGAGTCAATACATTGGCAAACATCTGTGCTATTGATAGGGCAGCCCTTCAGCCCCTTATGGATTATTGGGTTCCTGGTGTGCAGGTAGCAGGACTACATGAGCTTGTTGGTAATGCCCTTGTTATGAAGGGAGAGAAAAAGAGAACCCAAGACTTACGTGCTGAACCACTTCCAGGAAAGGAGGAAAGCTAATATGTATGACAGCGGCAAGATAATATTAGGCATTATAGTGTTCCTCATCTTTGTAACCTATCCATTTTACTATAATATTGGAAAGGTTATAGCTAAACCAGATCCAAAGCTAGACACACCTGAGATCCAACAATTGGTGGAAAAAAAGTGTGTTGAATCAAAGGAATTTATGAGGGCCGAACATATGGCTCTTCTTAATAAATGGAGGGATGCTGCAATCAGAGATGCTAAAAGGCTTTATATAAATTCTGAGGGAAAAGAGTTTTATATCAGCCTTCAGAATGGGTGTATGCACTGTCACTCTAATAAAAAGAAGTTTTGTGATGAGTGCCATAATTATGCAGCAGTCAAACCTTACTGCTGGACCTGTCATATTGAGCCAAAGGAGAAGGAATTATGAGCATTGATAGAAGAGAGTTTTTAAAATTAGCGGGCCTTTCTACTATTGGATTTGGTGCAGGATGGATACTCAGCAAACCGGGTGAGTTTTTAGAGGCATCCTATTTGCCGAGCAAAGAGATGATTCATGCTAAGCAGTGGGCAATGATTGTAGATATGAGGAAATTTAAGACAGGAGAAGACTACAAAAGAGTAATTGAGGCATGCCACAGTATTCACAATGTCCCTGATTTTGGAAATCCAAAGGATGAGATAAAATGGATATGGACGGATACATTTGAACATGCATTTCCTGGGCAGGAAAATCCTTATCTGCCAGGGGATATTATGCACAAACCCTTTATCCTGCTCTGCAACCATTGTGAGAACCCGCCATGTGTAAGGGTATGTCCTACAAAGGCAACCTTTAAGAGAGAGGATGGGATAACTATGCAGGATTTACATCGATGTATAGGATGCAGATATTGTATGGCTGGATGTCCATATGGTGCAAGGAGTTTTAATTATCGTGACCCAAGGCCATTTATTAAAAAGGTGAATCCAGAATATCCCACAAGGATGATAGGTGTAGTTGAAAAATGCACCTTTTGTGATGAGAGGCTTGCAAAGGGAAAGATGCCTGCCTGTGTTGAGGCATCAAATGGTGCATTGATATTTGGTGATATAAGAGAACCTGAGTCAGAGGTTAGAATGGTTCTTCAGTCTAATTATACTATCAGGAGAAAGTCTGAACTTGGCACACGTCCCAATGTTTATTACATATTAGATATACCAGGAGGTATCAGCCATGCTTGAAAAGGCTTTAGTTGGTAGCAGAAGATATTGGACATGGATATTCTTTTTGCTTGGACTAATAGGCATAGGCTTTATTACCTATCTTCAACAATATAAACATGGATTGGGAATTACAGGTTTAAGCAGGGATGTAACGTGGGGATTATACATAGGACAATTTACATTTCTTGTTGGAGTTGCTGCCTCTGCTGTTATGATGGTAATACCCTATTATCTCCATGATTTTAAAAAGTTTGGCAAGATTGTTATCCTCGGTGAATTCCTTGCAGTATCTGCTGTTACAATGTGTATCTTGTTCATATTTGTTGATATGGGACAACCAATGAGGATAATGAATGTTATCCTCCATCCCACGCCTAATTCTGTTATGTTCTGGGATAGTGTTGTTCTTGGAGGATATTTAGCCCTAAACATAATAATAGGCTGGACAACATTAAATGCAGACAAAAAGGGTGTAATGCCACCGAAATGGGTTAAACCTCTTATATATCTTTCTATACCATGGGCTATAAGTATTCATACCGTAACAGCCTTTCTTTATGCAGGTCTTCCAGGAAGACACTTATGGATGAGTGCTATAATGGCAGCACGGTTTTTGGCATCAGCATTTGCAGGTGGTCCTGCGCTCTTAATAATACTTGCTATGATTGTAAGGAAATATACTAAGTTTGACCCTGGTAAGGAAGCTATACAGGCACTTGCCAAGATTGTAACCTATGCAATGATAGCTAATGTATTTTTCCTTGGGTTAGAGATGTTTACAGCCCTTTATAGTGGCATTCCTGGTCATGCCCACCCCTTTGAATACCTTTATATGGGCATCCAGGGATATGGCAAGCTTGTACCACTCATGTGGGCATCAAGTATACTTGCTATTGTTTCTCTTTTGCTTTTAATAATCCCATCATTAAGACGTAATGAAGGAATACTGCTTTTAGCTTGTATAGCCCTATTCTTATCATTATGGATAGACAAAGGTTTTGGACTTGTTATAGGAGGCTTTATCCCCAATCCATTAGAAAGGGTTACAGAGTATTGGCCTACTATACCTGAGGCAATTATTACCTTAAGTGTATGGGCAGTAGGGTTTCTTGTACTTACTGTTCTTTATAAAGTAGCTGTCACTGTCAGGGAAGAGACTGCGGACATAAAGTTACGCCACTAATTTAAAAACTTTAAAAAGGGGGTGATTAAGTGTATCTTGTTGCTGTAGATGCTTCAAAGTGCGAAGGTTGTGAGGAATGTGTAAATATATGTCCTCAAGGTGTTTTCAGGATGGTTGATGGAAAATCAGATCCATATCAGACAGCAGAATGTGTATTCTGTGAGAGTTGCCTTGGAGTATGTGCGCCAGGGGCTATTACCATTACTGAGATGTAATATAAAAAAAGGGGGATTAAAAGTATTGAACCTTTAATCCCCCTTTTTTATTTATAAACTTCTTTAGCTTTTCTTTATATAAAGCTCCCAGTATCCCTTATCCTCAAGCTTTACTGATTCAAACTCATAACCCTGTTTTTCAGCAAATCTTGGAATAGAATCTTCAGCAGAGGCTGGTGCATCACAAAGAATTTTCAGTATCCCTCCACTTGGCAATTTCTCAATTGCCTTTTTTGTCATAACAAGTGGATAGGGACAAACCCTTCCCATTACATCGAGTGTTTCTGTTACAGGCTGTGACTTTAAATCTGGCATATTAACTCCTCCTTTTGGTTGTTTTTAAAAGAACAGTAGATGTTTCGAAGCATCCATTATTTCTTGAATCTTAGAAAAAGGTACGACCTGTATTTTCTTCTCTGCTCCCATGTCTTCAGCATCGACCAATCTATCTTCTGAGATACCATATTTTTCTAAGTCCTCTTTGCACACATATACATCTAGATCAACTAACAGACAGTTTTTAATATGAGTTTCTGTACTAGTAATTCCATAATTCTCCATAGCCTTTTGATTTTTTAAGCAATTTAATACGCCTTCTCCAATATAACATAGTGTTGGAGTAACAGTTTGTCCCTCTTCGAGGAGTATCTCAACAGTTTGATAAGCCATTGCATGTGTTGCGCCAAGTTTTGGATTTTCACTTTTATAAGGTGCCCTTTGGATTATGAAAGCTAAATTAACATTTGACATTATTCACCTCCTATATGAAGTACCTTATCTGATTCGAATATCTTTGCAAGATACCAGTGCATTGCGTTCCATTGAACGCCCTCAATAGCATCAGGCTTATGAACTCCCCTTGCTAAAGAGCAAGCTTCACAAGTGCACACCTCTACGCCTTTTTCCATTAGTGTTCTTAATGGTTTTTCTCCATGGGAGTAATCCTTAAGGTGTTTCTGATTTTTCTTAGGTGAACCAGCAGCATTTCCAGAAAACCAGAGATTAACTTTATGCCCTTTATTGACCGCTGCCTCTGCAAGCTTAAGAGCAAAATCATATGACATTGATCCTACTAGAGATGAAAAAACTCCAATACTTAAAGTTGCCATGTTACCTCCTATAACCATGCTAATTTTTCATAGTCATTAAAAATAATATCAACGAGGTCATTATATGTTATTGCCTTTACCTTATCGTTAAGGTCTGATGTAGAATAACCCCTTGTTTCAACGTCTTCTGAAAGTGCATATAGATTTTCAGAGAGGTCTAAGATAGAGGAGTTCTTACCATTTTCTTTAATGAGGGCATGGTAAACCCCATTTGCTACTAGGATTATTCCTAATTTCTCAGCCTTAAGTCTCTGAAGCGTATCAACCGTGATTTTATAATCACTTACAAAGACACCTAATTTCATCTCGCACCTCCTATTTTGATGTATAAGTAATATATATTATTTATTAATTTAAGTCATGGATTTATAACAATTGTAATGGGAAGTTGTCAATAGAAAAAAAGGAATTATTAATTTAAAAAATTTTTGTGCATATAATAAAAACTTATAGCTTTAACAATTGATATAATGTAAAATCAATCTGATCTACAAGTCTCTTAAACAATCCTCCGTAGCTCTTTGAGTTTCCAAAAAGCTCTAATCGTATTTTCTGAACTTTTGGGTCATCACATTTTTCGTATGTAATATGCCCGTGCTTCATGGCAAATCTTTCTAGAATTAGTAGCTGCTTAGCCTTTTCTGTAAAAGGTATAAGTAATTTTTTAATACTTTCTAAATTAGAAATTATTACTTCGTCCTTTTTATCCAGTCTTTTTATTATTTTAGACATCTCCTTTATCATTATGTATAATGTGCAGTACTCAAGACCCCTTACACCTCTACGCCATTGTAAAAGCATGGGATTTCTCCAGAACCATAGAAAGTTGCGGGATCCAAAGGAGATTAATTCCTCAACTAGAGACTCAAGTTCTGAGATGATAGGAAAGGTTTTGAAGTTTTGAGGTTTTGAGGTTTTTCTCCCTTGGGCTTTAGATCTTTTGCTATTATTTTCTTCTGTTTTTACTAAGTAATTCCAAAGATTTTTTAAAACAATCTTACTATTTTTATCATTAGGCGTATCAAAATGTAAAAGGGAAAGAATTACCTTGCCACTTCCATAATTCCCCTCTACTACAGCTGGCTCGTTTAATAATAACTTTGGATCAAGATTGATCTTATAAAGCCTTTCCAACTCAGACCAATTATAGTTTGCTTCTATATCCCCAACATTCAGATCAGAACTGAATGAATCAGGCAAGGCTTTTCCGTAAGTGGCAAGTATCTCAATTTTTTTATCATTAATAACAAATTGTGATGGCCACCATGCGTAAAAAGGCAGTGATAGGCGATGTGTAGTGAGGGAAGAGTCCGATTTTGAATTGTCTTTATGTTTGCCTATTTTTTTATCTGGTTTAAGTTTAGACCATATGTAATGTTTATTAATATTTAGATAAATTCTTCCACTAAAGCTTGGTAACCTCTGGTTTGTTGCCTTCCTTTTTATGTTCAAAAGCCCTATTCCATCAAGGGTCGCAAGTCCAGCACCTCCACAAAACCCAAGATAATTCCCACCATTATAAACAAAACCCTTTATCTCTCTAATGCCTTCATCGCCAAGAGCCTTTAATTTATTAGATGCCCAACCACCAGGCACAAAGAGCATTTCATAATCCCTGAGAGAGCCTTTTTTAATATCCTCTGACCTGATGAGTTCAAAGGGAAGATTGTTGGTTTTAAGTGCCCTATAGGCCATCAATCCCCATAAAAATGACTCATCCCATAGAAGGGCAGCGGATTTTTTCAATAAATCTCCTCCATCTTAATTTAAGTTTCTGACTTGTGTAGTTCAATAATAATTTAACTTATTTATTGATTGAAGGATGTCCCTTTTCCTAATCCTTCTGTAAAGGATTGAACCATTTTCAAATTCAAGCACAGGGATATCGTATCTATACAACTCATATAACTGTTCATCCTTTGTTATATCAATCTTTTCTATTTCTATATTATATTTTTCCTTCATTCCATTAAGCATCTCTTCTACCTGGTCACAAAACCAGCACTCGGGCTTGTGATAAAATTTTAT
>CAZIMB010000003.1:20938-64643 GCA_964540275.1 uncultured Nitrospirota bacterium
GAATTTCCTATAATTATAGTTGTTTGCATATCTATATTGTAGTTAAGCATATCTTTGAGATTAGTTAATATAATAGATTCATTTTGCCTCATTGCTGCTCTGACGATACCAACAGGTGTCTCAGGACATTTGTATTTTAAGAATATCTCCCGTGCCTTTTTAATTTGTTGAGTTCTACCCATGCTTTTTGGATTGTAAATGACTGTTACAAAATCAGTAGTAGCTACTGCTATAAGTCTTTTTTCTATTACATCCCAATCAGTCAGTCTATCTGACAGACTTATAACAGCAAAATCATGCATAAGTGGGGCGCCCAATCTCGCTGCACATGCATTTAGTGCAGATATGCCGGGAATGACCTCAACAAACAGATCTGAAGCGCAGAAGTAGGGAAGTCCAGAAATCAGAGTTTCTGAATTTCTGTGCTTATTCACCTCCGATCTTATTACCTCAAACACCAGTCCTGCCATTGCATATATTCCAGGGTCTCCCCCGCTTATGACAGAAACGGTCTTTCCTGACAATGCAAGCTCAACAGCCTTTTTGCACCTATCAATCTCTTGAGTCATTCCTGTTGATACAATTTCCTTGTCTTTAATCAGTTCCTGTATCAAGTCAAGATATGTCCCATATCCAACGATAACATCTGATTTTCTTATAGCTTCCCGAGCATAAGGGGTTATATATTCCAGACTTCCAGGTCCTGTGCCAACGATGTATATCTTTCCTTTTTCTGCTGTAACCATTTTTTTGATATCTTGCCCCCTTTCCGCTACTGAAATTGTTGTATTTCCAATCTTTTGTTTTCTAACGATCAATTTATCATTTCCTGATGCAAGAATTGCTGCTGGTTCAGCTACACCTTTTGCTCCTGTAGCCTTAAATGCAGCATTAGATATGTAAAAGTCTGAAGGCTTAAGGTTGACTACTGTATTTAGCTGATCAGGTGTGTAAGTGAGTATTTTAAGATTATGTTTTTCAGCAAACTCCCTTAATCCCCTTTCATTTCCCTTTGCATTAATAGTTGCAATAGAATCTATTGAGAGAAATGATAGATTGTTATCATTCAAAACAGTCTTGATGTTATTTTCAATTTCCTCTGCAGATGTTCCTTTATTGCATCCTAATCCTATGATAAGGTTTTTGGGGCGGAGAAGAAGATAGGGATATCTAATTTTTGTATTATCAATTAATTTATTTGTTATTAAAATATCAGCAACACCAAGGTCATATGTTTGAACGAGGCCATCCGGTAGTTCTATTTCTAAATTTTTATCAATAAAGACATTTAATATGCCCTTATTTATGAAGATAGTTGATATTTTAGGTAGATCAGCCCAATTTTCTATAATTAGTCCCTTTTCCTTTGCCCAAATGTCTAAGGAGGGTAGATAATTAATATCTGATGCAGTAGTTATAACTGCTTGTCCCTTTAAAAATTCACTAATTTCCTTTGCCAGATAATTTGCACCGCCTAAGTGTCCACTTAGAAGGCTTATGGCATATTTGCCCTTTTCATCAAGAACTATTACTGCAGGATCTGTTCTTTTGTCTCTTATCAAAGGTGAAATAGTTCTTACTACAATTCCAGTAGCCATGATAAAGATCAGATTTTTAGATTCTTCCCAGACATCGGTGACTAATTCAGATTTGAATCTAAAGATTTGGGCATCAGCATAGAGAGTTTTAATCCTTTCTGCTAAATTTAGGCCATTTTTTGTAATGTAAAATATGAAGGTTTTATTTCCTGAATTCATGCTTAAAAGACTTGTCATATAACCTTGATCTTTTTCCCAGAGACTCTTCAGATGCCCTCATTGCCTCTCCAATATAAATAAGGGCAGTTTTTTTGATGCCAGCTTTTTTAACAATATCTACAAGGTCTTTTAAAACTCCTCTGAAGATCCTTTGTTCATGCCAAGTAGCCCTTTCTATAACTACAACAGGTGTATCTTCTTTATACCCCTCTAAGAGCTCATCCTTTACTTTTTCTATCATACTGATGCTGAGAAAAATTACCATTGTGGCATTATGTTTTGAGAGTTCAGAAAGCCTCTCCTTTTTAGGTACTGGCGTTCGTCCTTCTAGTCTTGTAAATATAACTGTCTGGCTTATTTCTGGTATTGTAAGCTCTTGACCAAGAATAGCTGCTCCTGCCATGGCAGAGGAGACACCAGGGATTACCTCATATGGTATATTTAATCTTCTAAGATATTCTATCTGTTCAGATATGCCACTATAAAATGAGGTATCTCCTGAATGTAGTCGAACAACGTTTTTACATTCATAGATGGCATCTTTAATAATTTCTATAATCTCTTCTAATGTCAGTTTAGAGGAGTCATAAATAGTTGCCTTAAGACCCTTTAATAATTCAGGGTTGACGAGGCTTCCAGCATACAAAACAATATCAGCATTATCAAGAAGCCTTTTACCCTTGATTGTTATCAATTCAGGATCGCCTGGTCCTGCACCTATGAAATATACCTTTTTCAATTCTCTGCCTTTGATTCAAGATAATGTATTACAAAAGAGGTAGCATTTTTAATCTCTTCTGTATCTGGCAACTTCTTAATTAGCCTTTTAAAATAGCCCATATTTAATAGCATCTGGTATGTTTTTTTGAAGTTAATGTCATAGGCCCATGACAGTTGCATTAATATAAAGTCATTTATTGTCTTTACCTCTGATAGGGGTATTAACCTCTTTTCATATATGTATGAGAGAAGGTTTTTAGAAAAATCCCTTGTATCAGGCAATCCGAGCATAGCAGCAGATGCCCTCTCTTTCTCTGTGGTATCAAAATAACCTGCAAATATACGCCATATATCAAGCTTATCAGCATCTCTGATAAGTTTTAAATATTGTAGTGTATTGTTATCAATGTTGTCAGGTATTAAAAGGCTGTTGTGAAATCTTATGCAATTGATGATTAAATCCTGTTTATCCTGAGGTAAGCAGATGAGGATAGCATCTTTATAGATTATCTCAGCACCTAATAACCCGTGATTTACAGAGAGACTATCATTAAAGGTTTTATATTTTGCATACTGCTTAAATCTCCCGATGTCATGAAACAATGCAATAGTCTCAGCTAATAACATACCGTTTGTATCAGATATGGAGTCACTTGCTATAGCTTTTATATTTTTACATACATTGAAAGTATGTTTTATCTTTAATATAATGTTTCTCTGAGCCTCTTCATCCTTAGAGAAGAAGGATCTCACATATCTAGAAAAGTATTTTTTAAACCTAATGATCTCAGGCCCCTTCATTTTGTTATTATTAATATGGAGAGATAATCTAAATCATCCTTTGTTATCTTAGTAATATCCTTAAATATCTTTTCATCCTCCATTCCTGCTCTTTTTACATATACAGCCTTTTTTAAAAGGTCCATTTCTTTAATCAATTCAATTACTTTATCAAAGACCCTATGAACCTTCATAAACACAATAGTGTCAAATGTCTGAATAATCTCTCCTAACTTACCAATAGAATATGTTGCAGGGATTATAGCAATCTTGTCATCTGCAAGACCTAAAGATATCATTGCCTTTGAGGCAGATGCATTTATAGAGGAGATACCCGGAATAATCTCTATGTTTAAATCTTGATGAATTGAGATAAGTCTGTTAAAAAGATAAAAAAAGGTGCTGTATATGGTAGGATCACCTAATGTGATAAAGGCCATATCAATGCCCCTGCTTAATCTATTGGAGATATTTGTTATAGTCTCCTGCCATTTCTCTTCAATATCAATAGCCTCTGAAGAAGAAACGGATCTGGTCTTTTTCATTGGGAAATGGGCCTCTATTATTTCCTTATCTTCTATGCTTATAGCCTTTTTAATTATAGATAAAGCAAGACTGCTAGCCTCTTCCTTGCCTTTTGGCACACAAATACAAGGTATCTCTTTTAGGATCCGAATAGCCTTTAGTGTTAATAGTTCAGGATCACCAGGACCAACGCCTATTACATAAAGTTTGCCTGTCATCTTATATTAGAACCTCTCATAATGAATCTTACCTTTATCAAACTCTTTATCATCATGGGGGATTGTCCTTTGAGCTGGATATCCAATAGGCATCATACATTGGATACGATAATTTTCTGGTATATTTAGAATCCCTCTGACATACTCCTCTGGCTCTCCTTCGTTTGCCTCGGTACCTTCTGCAATTTGTATATAACAGGTGCCGAGTCCTTGATTAATAGCCTCAAGATATATGTATGCTGCTGCTATAGAACAGTCCTCTCTAAATCTCCTACCCTTATTCATGTCATAACATATTACGATTATAACAGGTGCATTTTTAGCAAAAGAGGAGTATAATGTTGCCTTTGAAAGTTTAATCTTAGTAATCTCATCCTTAACTATAATAAACTCCCATGGTCTTAGATCTTTAGCTGTTGGGGCAAACATGGCAGCCTTAAGGATCTCATTTATTTTCTCATCCCCTACCTCTTTTTTAGCAAATTGCCTTACACTTCTTCTTGCTCTTATAATCTCTAACATGATATTTAACTCACAAATCCTTAGATATATAGCTTAACATATTGACTATTTATCCTTCTTTATCTTTGTTAAGAACAATCTCCACTGTTTTTATAATAATCAGTCCTAGAATAAAAAACATTGCCACTGAAAGTATAGCAGGCCTTTGACTTCCAAAGGTTGAAGAAATATAGCCGAATACTAAAGGACCAATAATCGCTGAAGATTTGCCTACTAATGAATATACACCAAAAAACTCTGCCTCCTGGCCCTTAGGAATAAACTGTGAATAGAATGTCCTGCTTGCAGCCTGCACAGAACCAAGACCGAGACCAGCAATGGATGCAATAACAAAAAAGTGGCTCTTTTCATTGACAAAATAGGCTAAGATGGTGACTACTATCCATAGACATAGGGCTAACATGACAATATTCTTTGGGCCAAGATAATCGCTTGGCTTTGCTATTAAAAATGCACCAATAAGTGCTGTTAACTGAACAATGAGATACATCCCAATCAGTTCCTCTGACTTAAAACCGAGTGTTGTTGCAGCAAATATACTCGAAAATACTATTACAGTATTTACCCCATCCTCATATAAAAAGTAGGCAGCTAAGAACTTTCTCTGCTCCCTATTTGACCACATTTTCCTAAGACGTCTTATTGTCTCATAAAAACCGGAGGTTGCAGCCTCATATAGTCTTATGTTTGATCTCTTATCCCTTGGTAAAAAAATGAATGCAGGCAGAGAAAATATTAAAAAAAATAGGGCTATCATGGGCCATGTAAATTCAATAAAGCCCTTATGTATTAAAAATAGTGCCATCAAAAGGGATATTATTGAACCAGCATAACCTATACCAAATCCCCATGCAGATACCCGACCTCTATATGAGCTTTCTGTTATCTCTGGGAAAAAGGAGTTATAAAAGACAATACCGCCCTCCATTCCTATATTTGCAATCACGATTAATATAAATCCCTCTATTATCATCCCCTTCTGGAGAAAATAAAAAAGACTTACAGAAAGAACTGATAGGAGGGTATAAAGAAAGAGAAGCCTTTTTCTGATATTTGCATAATCAACAATACCTCCTAAAAAGGGTGAGCTTATGGCAACTATAGCCATACTTAATGCTATTGCCCTTCCCCACCATAAGTCCCCAAGACCAGTTCCATCTCCAACAATCTCATTTGCATAATATACGGGAAATATAACAGCTGCAATTACAGCGGAATAGCTTGAGTTCGCAAAATCAAAGAGACACCAGCTTATTATCTGTTTTTTGTTTTTTAGTGGTGGCATATATTTTCTAAATCCTGATATAATTTGCCCTCTTACCCCCTCTCCCTTAAGAGAGGGGATTAGGATGAGGGGTGAAGGGTAACTAAAATTGGTTATCCCCCTCTCCTACTTTTCTATATCTATTCTTGGTACTTATGTTTCTGATTGTTTTAAAATATACCAGTCAGTATAATATAAAACAAAAATTCTAAAAAGGTAGATTATGGATTTGTATATATGCGATATTAAACTCGGGGAAAAGCCTTTTATTGCAGCGGTTTTAAATGATCAGGACATAAGGATAATTGATAACAAACATCTGACATCTGCTGATATTATTGAACTGAGGATAGACATGTTTTCTGAGCTTTCTCCTGAATATATTGTCAATGTCTTCATTTCAGCAAAGGAAAAGATAAAAAAGCCTATCATTGCTACAGTCAGGGATATAAAAGAGGGCGGAAAAAGGGAAATAAAGGATAGATTAAGCATTTATAAGGCTGTTATGCCATTTTCTGATGTGATTGATGTAGAGATAAACTCAAGGGCTCTTTTTAGTGAGATAAGGCATATATGTAATGAAAACAATAAGTTATTGATTGGATCATACCATAACTTTGAGTCAACGCCCGATGATGATCTTCTTCAAGAGATCGTACTTGAAGCAAAAGGGCAGGGCGCTGATATTGTTAAGATAGCTGTTACTGCAAACGACAGGGAAGATCTGATAAGGCTCCTATTATTTACCTTGAAAAATAGGGACAAAGGATTGATAACAATGAGTATGGGAGAGCTTGGTTTGCCCTCAAGGATAGTGAGTCCCCTATTTGGCTCATTGATTTCATATAGTTATTTCAGAAGATCATATGCACCAGGACAATTGTCAGTAAATGAGACACTAAATATTTTTAGGAGATTAAAGATGAGATAATATCTATCCAAAACATCTTATTATTTAATTATATAATTATACTGAAGCAACATAGATATCTTATTCACAAAAAAGACTTAAAATATGTACAAAAGTTTTAATGAATAGTTTACTCAAGGGTTATCTTTTTCTCATCCCCAACTATAACAAGCACATAGTTTTCTGGATCAAGATATTTTCTTGCAACCCGTAGTATGTCCTCTTTTGTGACACTGTTTATGTAATCAGGATATTTCTTTATATAATCATCTCCGAGATTATAAAATTCCATATTAGCAAGAAAATCTGATATCCTTGTGGTTGTTTCAAGCCTCCTCGGAAAACTCCCTGTAAGAAAACTCTTTGCACCTTCAAGCTCTTCATCTGTGACAGGCTCTTTTCTTATCCTATCAATTTGATTAATTATCTCTTTAATGACAATCCCAGCATATTCATTCTTTGTCTGCACTTCAACCTTAAACATGCCTATTTCCTTATTTACAGAAAAGGAGCTATAAATTGAGTATGTTAGCCCCATTTCATCCCTAATTTTCTTCATCAATCTTGAGGCAAATCCTCCTCCTCCGAGGATATAATTCATAACTGTAACAGCGTAATAATCAGGGTTATCCCTTGATATCCCCATATGTCCTAAAATAATGTTTGCCTGTGTTATATCTTTATTTATGATTATTTTTTTTATCCCCTCCCCACTTTTTGCAGGTGTAATCTGTTCTCTTATTTGAATTCCTTCTCCCATTCTCCATAGCCTAAGATATTTTTGTAGAAGGGATGCCAATTCCTCTGATGTAATGTTGCCAACAATAGAGAGGATGGATTTTTCAGGGAGGTAATTCTCTCTGAAAAAGTTTACAATATCTTCCCTTTTTATATTATCAATTGTTTCTATGCTGCCGGATACAAGCCTTCCATATGGATGTCTTCCAAAAACCTCTCTTATAAATTCCCTTTCTGCTATAAATGAGGGATTCTCTTCAGCCCTTCTTAAGGAAGCCTTTATTAATTCCTTTTTTTTCTTAAGTTCATCTTCTGGAAATGTTGGATTTAAAAGTAAATCTGATAATATCTCCATCCCTTTTTCAATATCCCTTTTTAAAATAGACAGGGATATAGCTGTATAATCACTATTTGTTGATGCATTTAAGGATGCACCAATAAACTCTATCTCCTCACTTATTTCTGATGCTGTTCTATTAGCAGTCCCTTCAGTTAGCATCTGGGATGTAAGATATGCGAGTCCGGCTAAGTTGTCAGGTTCATTGATAGGAGATGCCTTTATAAGAAGCGAAATAGCAACAATAGGCAGATTATGCCTCTCTGCATGAAGTATAGTCATCCCATTAAACTCATATTTTGTAATATCAAGACCATAGGAAATGACTGGAAAGGAAAGAGGTATTGATGTAATAAGGAAGATGATTATAGATAAAAGTTGGTATTTTTTTATTAATGCCCTAATTTTATAATGCATTTTTAGAAACCTCTTTATTTATAGGAACTAATATACCAACTGTTTTTTTATCATCACTAAAATATTTTTTTGCTACCTCCTGCACATCAGCAGGTGTAACCTTTCTGATGCCTTCTATATATTTATCTATCAATCTCCAATCCCCAAGTATTTCAAATATACCTAAGTGCAAGGCCTTTGAATAATTTGAGTCCTGTGAAAATATAAAATAGGACTCTAACTGGTTTTTTGCCTTTTGGACCTCTATTTCAGAGGGTGGATTATTTTGGAGGTTTTTTATCTCATCATATATTGCCTTTTCAACATCCTCAATATTTATGCCGGGCATTGAAGTTGAGCCAAATAAAAAGACAAAAGGGTCTATATTTAGTCCGCTGTAATCAGCAAATATATCAAGGGCTAATTTTTTTTCATCAACGATATTTCTGTAAAGCCTTGAACTCTTTCCCGCAGAGAGGATCATTGACATGACCTCAAGTGCAAAACTATCTTCATGGGGAAATGGAGGTACATGATAGGAGATTAACAGATAGGGCAATTCAGCCTCTTTTTTAACATATATCCTCTTTTCACCCCTTTGTGGAGGCTCTGAAAATTTATTTGGTCTGCTGTGATTATTTGATTTATCCCCTTTGGGGATATTCCCAAACTTCTCTTTTATTTCGTTAAAGATTTTTTCTGCGTCAACATCTCCTGAGACAATTATAAATGAATTTTCTGGGGAATAATATTGTTTATAGTGATTGTAAAGGTCATCTCTGCTTATATTTTCTATATCAGACATCCAACCAATTATAGGCCAGCGGTATGGATGTGCCTTAAATGCTGTTGCTATAACACTCTCATAAAGAAGATTTTGTGGATCATCTTCATACCTCAGCCTTCTTTCCTCCATTATTACGCCCCTTTCAGATTCAACCTCTTTTGGATCAAGCAGGATATTTGTCATCCTATCTGACTCAAGGTTAATAGAGATGCCAATCCTATCAGAGGAAAGGGTTTGGAAATACATTGTATAATCCTTTGTTGTAAAGGCATTATCTATGCCGCCATTTTTCTGAATAATATTTGAAAATTGATTCTTACCATATTTGGGAGTGCCTTTAAACATCATATGCTCAAGGAAATGACTTATCCCGGTCTTGCCAATAGGCTCATCTCTTGAACCAACTCTATACCATATCTGAAATACAGCTAATGGAGACTTTTTATCCTCTACAACAATAACCTTTAGACCATTTTCTAATTTGTATTCATTAATAGAGGCATAGGTATTAAAGGGGATTAGAAAGAAAATAAAAAGGGAAATTAATCTAATATTAGCCATAAATAAATATATCAAAATATTAACCCTTCCATCCATATTCGCCGATAAGAGGGACAAACACACAAGGGAAATGGTATTCTTCAATAAAAGCCCCCTTTTGCCTTTTTAACCTAATCAATATCTGTGAAAATCTTTCTCCAACAGGTGCTACTATGATTCCATCATCTTTTAGCTGATCCTTAAGGGGTTGTGGTATCACTGGTGCAGCAGCAGTTATAATTATCCTATCAAATGGTGACTTCTCTTCATATCCCTTGGTACCATCTCCCACAATAACATAGACATTGTTGTAACCGAGGTCCCTTAATATTTTCTTTGCCTTTTCAGCAAGCGATGGGATCCTTTCAATTGTATAAACCTCTTTTGATAATTCAGAAAGCACAGCAGCCTGATATCCTGAACCAGTTCCTATCTCAAGCACCTTTTCATCGCCTTTAAGTTCTAAAAGCTCTGTCATTGAAGCCACCATGTATGGCTGTGATATTGTCTGTCCATCTCCTATAGGAAGGGCCATGTCTTCATAGGCATCATGCCTTATAGATTCAGGTACGAATAGATGTCTTGGTACCTTTCTCATTGCCTCAAGGACGCGCTTGTCTTTTATTCCACGGGGAATAAGCTGTGTGTCAACCATAAGATCTCTGAGTGCCTTGTAATCCATAAATTTATCTATAATCTACTTAATATCTCTCTCGCTGCAATTACACCAGATGCTGATGCCTGAATAAGACCCCTGCTAACACCTGCTCCATCACCAATAGCAAAGAGATTCTTAATCTCTGTCTCAAGGGCTTTTGATAGCTTAATCTGCATAGAGTAAAACTTTACCTCTACTCCATAAAGAAGTGTATGTCTTGAGTTAATTCCTGGGGCGATCTTATCCAATGCCTCAAGCATCTCTGTGATATCATAAAGGTATCTGTAAGGAAGTACAAAACTTAAATCCCCTGGGGTTGCATCCTTTAAGGAAGGTTCTACAATACCTTTTGATATCCTCTCAGTGGTTGACCTCCTGCCTTTAAGCAGATCACCAAGCCTTTGTACAATTATCCCTCCGCCAAGAAAATTTGCAAGCCGAGCAATATACATGCCGTATGATATAGGTTCATCAAAGGGTTCTGTAAAGAATGTACTAACAAGGATTGCAAAGTTGGTGTTATTCGTCTTTCTTTCAGCATAACTGTGTCCATTTACTGTCCAGACTCCATTGAGATTTTCCTTTACCACCTCTCCATAGGGATTTACGCAGAAGGTCCTAACCTTATCATCAAACTTCTTTGAATAGAATATGATCTTAGGTTCATAGGTTATACTTGTCAGGGGATCCAACACTGATGAAGGTACCTCCACCCTTACGCCAATATCTACTGGATTCTTTAAAAGGGTAAGTTTAAGTCTCTTTGATTCTGTTTCAAGCCATTTTGAGGCTGCCCTTCCAGGTGCAAGGACTATAAAATCACCAAAGAACTCTTTTCCGTCAGATAGCCGTATCCCCTTAGCCTTAATATTATCTGTAATAATCTCTTTTACCTCCCTTTCAAACAAGATAGAAATCTTTTCACTTAAAAAATCCCTGATACCCTTTAATACATTTCTACATCTGTCTGTGCCTATATGCCTAATCCTTGAAGGTATGAACATGAGGTCATTTTTTGATGCAAGGTCCTTTATCCGGGCAATCTCTTTTTCATCACAGCCATAGAGTTTATCAGGTGCGCCAAACCTTACATATATGCTGTCAACATAATCTATCAATGATTGGAGTGTTTGGATATCAACATATCTTGAGAGAAAACCACCTATTTCAGGAGACAATGTTAGCTTTCCATCGCTGAACGCCCCAGCCCCTCCCCATCCACTTACTAATTCACATTCTGGACATGATATGCATGGAGTGCCAGATGCATTCATTGGGCAGGCCCTATTGTATATATCCCTGCCTTTTTCTACTATTAAAACTTTTAGATCAGGGTTACTATTTAATAGTTCAAGTCCACAGAATATACCTGATGGACCAGCCCCTACTATTATTACATCGTATTTATCCATGTCTTTTTAAGAAACTCAAGGGCTTCATAATTTGTTAAATCAAGATGAATAGGTGTTACAGATACAAAACCATCTAATACAGCCTGTATATCCATATCCTCTCCATGTTCCCAATAAGGCTTTCCTCCGCCAATCCAGTAATGCCTTTCCCCCCAAGGAGAGTATATATCCTGTATTGCATTATCGTAAACCCTTTTGCCTTGCCGGGTTAACTTGATTCCTTTAATCATATTTTTGTAAACATTTGGAACATTTACATTTAGCAATGTGTCATAGGGAAGGCATTTATCAAGTATATATTGGGCAATCTTAATAGCAAAATATGATGCCACTTCATAATGAAAGGGTTTTTCTCCTGCAAGGGAAATAGCAAATGATGGCACTCCGAGAATTGTCCCCTCTATTGCAGCAGATACAGTCCCTGAATAGGTTATATCATCACCAAGGTTTGCCCCTTTATTAATTCCAGAGGCAACAAGGTCAGGTTTTTTTGGCAATATCTTATGAATCCCAAGGGCAACACAGTCAGTTGGTGTGCCATTCACACTATATACGTTTTCCCTTAATTCCTCTACCTTTAATGGCCTGTGCAGTGTTAGGGCATGTCCAACGGCACTCCTTTCTCTGTCAGGTGCCACTATATATGCATCACCTATCTCTTTCATAGCCTTAAAAAGGGCAATAATTCCTGGTGAATGCACACCATCATCATTTGTGACGAGTATAGTAGGAGGCATCTATAAATTATCTCCGAAATAGTTCCCTTTGAATATTATACCACCTTTCTCTATATTTTAATTTTTATTGAATAATGTTATTCTAAATTCATGAAAGGGCTTGTGTTATGGATAACAGGACTCCCCGGAAGCGGAAAGAGTACGGTTGCTGATGGCATAAAAGAGAGATTTCCCGAGTTTGTTATCATGAGAATGGATGAACTCAGAAAGATAGTCACCCCTGAACCAAACTATTCAGAGTCAGAAAGGGATATTGTTTACAGGTGCATTGTATTTATATCAAAAATCCTATCAGAGCTTGGTCATAATGTAATAATAGATGCAACTGCAAACAGGAGGAGATGGAGGGATCTAGCGAGGGATTTGATACCAGATTTTAAGGAGATATATCTAAGGTGTTCTTTAGAGGTATGTTTAGAAAGGGAGAAAAAAAGAGTAAATACCCATGGAGCTCCAGTGATGGTTTATGAAAAGGCAAAAACTGGATGGCCTGTTCCAGGTTTAACAGTTCCATATGAAGAGCCTTTAAATCCTGATCTTTTAGTAGAAACTGATAAGCTTTCTATTGAGGATGTCCTATCAATTGTGATAGATTTTATAAGTAATTATTGTTTTTCAAAATAAAAGGAGGTTTTTAATGGACAGATTTTTTCTTAATCCAAATGATTCCACATTGGTTATTATTGATATCCAGGATAGGCTTGCTTCTGTAATGGAGGTAAGGGATGAGGTAATAAAAAATTGTCAGCATCTCATTGAATTATCAAAATTATTTAATATTCCTATTGTCCTAACAGAGCAATATCCAAAGGGCCTGGGGTCAACGGTCCAAGAGATTAAAGAGTCCCTTTTAGATTATAAACCTATTGAAAAGATTGCCTTCAGTTGCTGCAGAGAACCAAAATTTCTAGAGGAAGTAAAAAGAATAGGTAAAAAAAGCATTATACTTACTGGAATGGAGACACATATCTGTGTACTTCAGACATGTTTAGATCTACTGAAAGAGGGGTATTATGTCCATGTTGTACAGGATGCTGTTTGTTCAAGGGAAAAGAAAAACTGGGAGATTGGGATAGAATTTATGAGGGATGCAGGTGCAGTTATAACCTGCACAGAGATCGTCCTTTTCCAAATGTTAAAGTTAGCTGGCACTGAGGAGTTTAAGGCGATATCAAAAAGGATAAAGTAAGCCGAGATATAGAGAGAAGGATCCAAAGGTTCTTTTTATATCCCCTTCCCTTTAAATATCAGGGCAAAGATGGATAGGGTTAAAGAAAAAATCTAGGATTTGCGATAATAATTAATAGGATATAATCTATTTCTGGATTTACCTCTTGATATATATAAATTTTTCATAATAGTAGGGGCAAAATAATTAAAATGAACAATTTTACTACTAAAATCGCTTTAATCAGCACAGGCACTGGAGAGGGTTCCCTGTTGTCTGAAATGCTAAAAGAACCTTTTATAGAAATTATTGGCCTTTCAAATCCTAACATTGAAGAATTAAAGACAGCTACTGAATTCAATATACCTGTAAAAGATGTAAGACATCTATTACAGGAATCGCCTGATATTGTAATTAATCTATCTCTAGATGAGGATATACTTGTTGAAATAATGAAATATAAAAGACCCGAAACAGAAGTGGTGAATAAAAAAAGTGCTGATATGATTCGTAACCTTTTAGAAAAGAGGCAGAATAAGAGCAAGGAGATAAAAAATCTTCTCAATGAGGCAAAAGACCTTTACAGGATAGGGGTTGCTATAACATCATCAGAGACAATTGAAGATGCATTGAATACCCTTTTAATAGAGGCAACACGATTTCTGAATGTATCTGCAGGCAGTATTGTTCTTTATGATAGAAATAACAATTCCTTTACAGTCAAGGCATCTCGCGGTATTTCAGAAGATCTCCTGAATTCTTTTCAATGCATAAAAGGTACAGGAGGTCTTACAGAACATATTATTAACAAAAGGATACCTACAGTCATATCTGATATAGGAAATTATAATTTTTCGGATTCAAGAGAGCTTCTTGAAAATGGAATTATAAGCCTTATGGCAACACCATTGTTTGCAGGTGAGGTTATAATTGGAATTATTTATGTATGTGACTTTAAAAAAAGAGATTGGTCAGACAGAGAGATTGAATTTATTATACATCTTGGGATTCAGGCGGCTTATGCTATTGAGAAGTTTAAGCTAATAGAAACAATAACCAAAAAAAATCTTTTATTAGAGGAACTAAATGATAGGTTAGAGGACAAAGTAATTGAAAAAACAGCAGAACTTGCAAAGGCAAATAAGGAATTAGAAAGGTCAAATAAGTTAAAGAGTCAGTTTATTGCAACTATGAGCCATGAACTAAGGACGCCTATAAATTCTATTCTGGGTTTTTCAGAACTGCTTTTAGATCAAACTTTTGGTCCCCTTACAGAAAAGCAGAAAAGGTATGTTAACAATATATATAATGCAGGCTCTCACCTTTTACATCTTATAAATAACATACTTGATATAGCAAAAATTGAGTCAGGTAGAATGGAGCTCAATTATGAGAGTTTCTCTGTTAGACAAGCCATTGAAGAGGTTGAAGATGTAGTAAGACCATTAATTAAAAAGAAAAAACTAAATTTTTCTTCGTATATAGATGAAAAGGTATCTATAATTAAGGCTGATAGGGTCAAATTCAAACAGATATTATATAATCTACTTTCTAACGCAATAAAATTCACCCCTGAATCAGGAAATATCATCATAAAGGCAGAAGTTGTTGAAAGTAATGTTCCATGGCATCCTGAAGAGCCTGTTCAATATCGTATCTCTATTCCATTTAGGCAATTACATATATCTGTTATTGATAATGGCATAGGAATCAAGAAAGAAGACCATGAACTCATATTTACTGAGTTTGTTCAGCTTGACAGCACCCTTGCAAGAAAATATGAAGGTACAGGGCTTGGGCTTGCTTTGACAAGGAGATTTGTTGAGATGCATGGAGGCATGATAAATGTTGAAAGCGAGGAAGGCAAGGGAAGCACCTTTAATGTGTTTCTTCCACTTTTTGATGTAGATTTTCTTGAAAAAGAGATGATAAAGATTACTAAAAAGAGCCAGGAAATCCCTTCTTATGAGGAACTACAAAAAAAGAGGAGGAGAGAAATACCCCTTATCCTTGTTGTAGAAGATGACCCTTCTACATCAGAGATGCTTACGCTTTTTCTAAAGCAGGGAGGTTACAATGTTGCCCATGCTTATAATGGAGATGATGCATTAGAAAAAGTAAAAAAATTAAAACCCTTTGCTGTGCTTCTTGATGTTATGCTACCCGGTAAAGATGGGTGGGAAGTGCTTCAGGAATTGAAATCAGATCCAGAGACAAGAGATATTCCTGTCATAATATCATCAATTATTGATAATAAAGAGCTTGGTTTTGCACTTGGCGCATCTGATTACATTGTAAAACCATTTGATAAAGACTATATGCTAAAAAAACTTGATGAGCTTTGTTTTACAATTAATCAAGGGAAAAAAATGGCTAACATACTCTGCATTGATGACAATCCAGAAGTTCTTGAAATGCTTATCTCGATTCTTGAACCTGCAGGTTATAATGTTATATCTGCTAATTCAGGTCAACAGGGGTTAGAATGTGCCCTTGCCTTTAAACCTGATCTCATTATTCTTGATCTTTTGATGTCAGAGATTGATGGTTTTGAGTTTGTTAGGACAATTAAGGCTAATCCCTATACAATGCATATACCGATTCTCATATTTACAGCAAAGGAACTAACAATAGAAGACAGATTAATGTTGGCTGGGAAAATAGAAAATATCGTCCAGAAAACACATTTTGCAAAAGAAGACCTGCTTAATATTATAAGAGATCTTGAGGTTACATATCCAGAAAGGAGTGGTTTATTGGATGAGGTAAGCGGTCTTTTTGACCACTCATATTTTCAGATAAGGCTTGCACAGGAGGTAAGCAGGGCAGAAAGGCATAAGAATGTAATATCACTCCTGATGCTTGACATTGATAATTTTAATAGATACATAAAAAAACATGGAGTATACAGGGGAAATATTGTTATTAAAAAGATTGCCGAGTTTCTTAGAAAGTCTCTGAGAGGATCTGATATTGCCGTAAGATATGGGATTGATGAATTTGCAATAATCCTATACAATACACCTATAAAGTCTTCTGAGATAGTAGCAGAAAGGATATCTGAATTCATTAAAGGTTATCCATTTTATGGACAGGAGGTTATGCCAAAAGGTTGCCTTACTGCTAGTATTGCAATAGCAAGTTATCCATACGATGCTAAGACCTCTGAGGAGCTTGCATTTAAAGTAAGACAGACTATGAGAAGGGCGAAGACATTAGGTGGAGACAGGATTGAAGTTTATGCAAAGACAGCATAAAATATTAATTGTAGAAGATGACCCATCCAATACAGAGTTGTTCATAGACATCCTCTCAATAGGCGGATATGACTGTACCGCTTGCTCTAATGGTAAGGAAGCTATAGAAATTGCAAAAAAGGAAAAATATGACCTAATTCTTCTTGATATCCAACTCCCTGATATTGATGGATTTGAGATAAAAAATATCTTAAGGTCCTATGATGAGACAAGGAATCTAAAAATTATAGCCCTAACAGCCTATGCCATGAAGGGAGATAGGGAGATGTTTTTAGAAAAGGGCTTTGATGGTTATATTTCAAAACCTATCAAAATGAAGGAATTTCTTGATACAGTGAAAAACTATCTATCCCAATAATAATAGTGGATCCTTAATCCCCGACTCTCTAAATCCCTTTGCCCTGAATACACAGCTATCGCATTTGCCGCAGGGAACATAAATAGTCTGGAGGCACGGAAGTTCGGAAGTCTGAAGGCTTTTTGCGTCTGCCCTTCTGACCCTCCACTCATCTAGACTTATTTCTTGCGGATCATAACAACTCCATGTAAGGGAGTAGTCAAATCCTATTTCCACGCCCTTTTTAATAATTTCTGCCTTTGTCATATATAGTAAAGGAGCATTTATTTTAAATTTAATCCTTCCTTCAACAGATGCCCTTGTTGCAAGATTTGCCATTTCCTCAAATGCCTTAAGATATTCTGGACGGCAGTCAGGATAACCACTATAATCAATTGCATTAGCACCTATGAAAATATCAGATGCCTCAAGCACCTCTGCCCATCCAAGTGCAAAGGAGAGGAAAATAGTGTTCCGAGCAGGGACATAAGTAACAGGGATAATTTGGAGGCTCTGAGGTTCTGAAGTTCCGAAGTCTCTTGCTTTTGATCTTTCACTTCCCTGATCTTCTGCACCAATTTTTGGCACCTCTATATCAGCAGTTAATGCGGAGCCGCCTATCTCCCTTAAATCAAATTTAATTATAAGATGTTTCTTTGCACCAAGGCTCTCAGCTACCCTTTTTGCAGACTCAAGTTCAATAAAATGTCTTTGACCATAATCAAAGCTTAATGCATATATTTTGTATCCTTCAGCCTTTGCAATAGCTGCAGTTGTTGAGGAATCAATCCCACCGCTTAAAAGTACGACAGCCTTTCTCAATCATTATCTCCTGTTGTATTTTGTTGCATTTCCTTTAGAGAGACTTACGGGATACTTGTTTTCATTAATCTCTATCTTTTCAATCACTGCCTTTTCTATATCAATATTAAGCTTATCTGAAAGTCTTATTAGATAAATAATAATATCTGCGATCTCTTCCTTTACAAGGTCTATATTACTTTCAGCTATTTTAAAGGACTCCTCCTCTGTTATCCACTGAAATATCTCTAATAATTCTGAGGCCTCTACAGCAGTTGCTATTGCTAAATTTTTAGGACTATGAAATCTATCCCAATCCCTTTCTTCAGTGAAATCCCTTAATTTATCTCTTATGGCTTTTATGTCCATGTTTAGGCTTTTTGACCAATCTTGCTCTCAGTTCCCTGCAATAGTCTTTTTATATTTGATATATGGCTTAAAAATATAAGGACAGTAATTATAACCGCAATTATGATCTTTTCTTTAGAGTAATCTATTATATAAATACTTAATGGCAATAGTCCAAATGCCACAAGGGCACTTAAAGAGGAATATTTTGTTTTTTTAGCTGTTAAGAGCCATATCATAATCGTAAATAGGGCAACATAAGGAGAATAGGCTATAAGAACCCCAAGGCTTGTTGCTACGCCTTTGCCTCCCTTAAATTTAAGAAATATTGAGAAGTTGTGACCTAAAATTGAGGAAATACCAAGGATACCAGTATAAAAAGAAGTAAAACCAAAAAGCTTTCCTATTGCTACAGGTAAGAGGCCTTTTAACATATCGCCGAACAATGTCAATAATGCAGCCTCTTTGCCAACTGCCCTTAGGACATTGGTTGCACCAATATTGCCGCTTCCAACTCTTCTTAAATCAATACCTTTGCTTTTTGCTATTAATAATCCTGTTGGGATTGAACCGATTAAAAAGGAGGCTATTATTAATATAATCAAATTCATTGAGACTGTCTCCAAAAGGAAATTGTGTATTTTATACCTGATACTACTGCAAGCGTAAGGGCAATATACATAAAAATAAGACCTATATCATAAAAATCAATATCACCAAAACCCCCTGGAAGCAATAATAATATTATGGATATCATCTGAAATGTGGTTTTTAATTTGCCCCCCTTTTCAGCTGGCATAATTATGTTATTCCTTGATAGTGCAACGACCCTTAGTCCAGTTACAACAAATTCCCTAATGATCATCACCGTTGCTATCCATGCAGATAGTCTTACCATATCAACGAGCAATATAAGGGCAGATATTACAAGGAATTTATCTGCTATTGGATCAAGTATTATGCCAAATTTTGTTATCTGTCCTGATCTCCTTGCAAGATAACCGTCTAAGAAATCTGTAGCAGATGCTATTAAAAAGATTGTTATTCCAATTAAAGGACTTTTAGGTGTGATGACTATAAAGAATGGTATAAGTATTATCCTACTAAATGTTAAAAAGGTGGGAAGATTAAATCTGAAACTATACATCAATTAATTCTTCCCACTTTCCCTTTGATTTTAGTATCAGGTCACATATCTCCCGTACTGCTCCCCTTCCACCGTAATTTTTTGTGATAATCATTGCCTCTGCCTTTGTCTCATCTGTGGCGTCTGCAACGGCAATAGGAAGCCCTACCCGTTTAAGTATTGGAATATCAACTATGTCATCTCCGATATATGCTACTTCCTTGTCAGTAATCCCCATCTTTTCTATGAGATGTTCATAAGCAACAGACTTTATATTACACCTTTGGTAAACCTCAGTTATACCAAGCTCATGAGCCCTTCTCTCTACCACCTTTGAATGCCTGCCAGTAATTATAGCAACCTTAACCCCTGCCCTTTCAAGCATTTTTATCCCATGCCCGTCCCTTACATGAAATGCCTTAAACTCATTACCCTCATTATCAAGAATAATGCTCCCATCTGTAAGAACTCCGTCTACATCAAGAATAAGGAGTTTAATATTTTTTGCGGCTTCTCTTATTCTGTATTCTGTAATCTGTTGTTTTTTGGTCTCATTCATACTATCCCTTGTTTTAGTATGTCATGGAGGTGTATAATGCCCTTTGCCTTTCCATCCCCATCGGGCACTATAAGGGATGTTATAGAGTGTTTCTCCATAATAGACAAGGCCTTTACTGCAAGCTCATCTTCTGAAATGGTCTTAGGATTCCTTGTCATTACCTCATTAGCATTCATGTCAAAAAATGCCTTTCCCCATTTCTCAATACCCCTTCTTAAATCTCCGTCAGTAATAATACCAAGGATTTTTTTATAATTGTCTATAACTACTGTAGCCCCTAATCTCTTTGATGATATTTCTACAATTACATCCATCATGGGTAGGTCAGGAGATACTACAGGTAGGGCATCTCCCGTGTGCATAAGGTCTTTGACCTTAATGAATAGTTTTTTACCTAAGCTTCCACCTGGATGGAAAAAGGCAAAGTCCTCTTCTTTAAATCCCCTCTTTGTCAAAAGGGCTACTGCAAGGGCATCTCCCATTGCCATTGTTGCTGTTGTTGAGGCAGTAGGTACTATACCCAAAGGACATGCCTCTTCTTTCACTGATATATCTAAAACAACATCTGCTGCCCTTGAAATGGTAGAATTTAAATTGCCTGATAGGGAGATTAAACTAACACTAAATCTTTTTAAAAATGGTATTAAGTTAACAATCTCTTCCGTCTCTCCACTATTAGATATTGCGATTATAACATCATCTGATGTGACCATTCCTAAATCACCATGAGATGCCTCAGCTGGGTGCATAAAGAATGCAGGGGTGCCAGTTGATGCAAGGGTTGCGGCAATCTTTTTGCCGACTAAACCAGACTTTCCCATTCCAGTAACTATAACCCTTCCTTTGCAATTAAGGATTATGTCAACAGCCTTTTCAAAATTGCTGTTCAATTTTTCTGCAAGGGCTGAGACGGCTTCAGACTCAATTTTTAGTACTTTCTTTGCTATATCTATTAGATTTTGCATAATTAAGATATTCTACCTCAGCTACTGGAGATTTTTTGAGTTTTATAGTCTTTTTCTTTCTTATCTTAATAGGTCATAGATTGCTTTAATAGTATTTAACATCTTCTCTACTTCATCCAATTTTATCATATTCGGTCCATCGCATAATGCCTTATCAGGTTCTGGATGGACCTCCATGAATAATCCGTCAACGCCAACTGCAACTGCTGCCCTTGCAAGGGGCTCAGCAAATTCTCTCTGTCCCCCTGAGCATGTTCCCTGACCTCCTGGAAGTTGAAGGCTATGGGTAACATCAAATATTACCGGGTAGCCAAAAGACCTCATTATGGGAAATGCCCTGAAGTCAACTACAAGATTATTATATCCAAAAGATGTTCCTCTTTCAGTAATGAATAATTTTTTATTGCCCGTGGATGTAAATTTATCTATAATGTTTTTTACATCCCATGGCGCAAGGAATTGCCCTTTTTTGATATTGACAGTTTTTCCTGTATTTGAGGCTGCAATTATTAAATCCGTCTGCCTACATAAAAAGGCAGGTATCTGAAGTGTATCAAGCACCTCTGATGCTATCTTGATCTCATCTATTGAATGCACATCAGATATAACAGGGATGTTATATTTCTTTCTTATATCTGAAAGAATTCTCAGACCCTTATCAATTCCAGGACCTCTATACGATGTGATCGATGTCCTGTTTGCCTTATCATAGGAACTCTTGAATATTAAAGGAAGCCCTAAATTATTGCATATCTTTTTTAAATTCTCTGCTGTGTAAAAGGTTATATCCTCATTTTCTATTACACATGGGCCAGCAATTATTAAGAGGGTATTATTTTTAATATTTATGTCTTTTGGTTTTGTCTGCATTTTAAGATAACAGGATTTAAAATTTTTTAGGATTATTATACCATAGCCAGGAAATACCTTTTTATCCCACAATCGGTATTGACATTTCTCTTTATAGTTCATATACAATAAACAATCAAGGCGCCGAGAGGCTTAATAGGGAATCCTGTGAAAATCAGGAGCGGTCCCGCCGCTGTAACCGGGTACGAAAGCCAATGAGCCACTGCCAAAAACTTAACAAGTAAGGTGGGAAGGCAAGGCTAGTAGGATGATCCGGGAGCCAGAAGACCTGCCTGATAAGAGTAGTTTGTAGTGGATGGTAGATAATTTTAAGGTTTGATCTTTACTATCCATTATATCTACTACAATACAAGCCTTCACGTGGATGAAGGTGGGGATAAAGTGAAACAGGGTGCAATCCTCATGACATATTGTCATGGGGATTTTTTATTTTGGAGGAGGATATATGACACAGCTTGAATTGGCAAGAAAGGGTATTATTACTGATGAGATTAAGAAGATTTCTTTAGATGAAGGTATTGACCCAGAGGTTGTAAGGGATTATGTGGGATCTGGAAAGATTGTTATACCTGCAAATAAGAAAAGACATTCAAGAATAATCGGCATAGGAAAGGGATTAAGCACAAAGATTAATGCCTCTATAGGGACATCTACTGAGATAGTTGATATAAAGATGGAGGTTGATAAGGCAAAGATTGCCGAAAAATATGGGGCAGACACGCTAATGGATCTTAGTGTAGGAGGAGATATTGCAAAGATAAGAAAGGCAATTATGGAGGCTGTAAGCCTTCCAATTGGCACAGTTCCCCTATATGAGGCCTTTGCGATATCTATCAATAAATATAAGGCAGCCGTAAAGATGCCCATTGAACTCCTTTTTGAGGTTATTGAAAAACAGTGTGAAGAGGGTGTTGCCTTTATGGCAATACACTGTGGTATAAACCAGAAAACCGTAGAAATGCTTAGAAGGCAAAATTATCGCTACGGAGGTCTTGTATCAAAGGGAGGCTCTTATCTTGTTGCATGGATGGAGTATAACAATAGGGAGAACCCCCTTTATGAATACTTTGATAGGGTTCAGGATATTCTAAAAAAATATGATGTTGTTCTAAGCCTCGGAAATGGCTTTAGAGCTGGTGCAATACACGATGCCACAGATAGGGTACAGATACAAGAGTTGCTTATAAATTGCGAACTTGCAGAGATTGGAAGAAAAAGAGGATGCCAGACTATGGTAGAAGGACCAGGTCATATACCAATTAATGAGATAGAGGCAAATATTATCCTTCAGAAAAAGATGAGTGGGGAATCCCCCTTTTACATGCTCGGACCTATTACAACAGATATTGCACCTGGCTATGATCATATTACAGCTTCAATTGGGGCAGCCCTTTCCTCAGCATATGGAGCTGATTTTATATGTTATGTAACTCCATCAGAACATCTTGGTCTACCCTTTCCAGAGGATGTAAAGGAGGGGGTTATAGCAGCAAGGATAGCAGCCCATATTGGGGATATGATTAAACTCAAGCATTTGAATAAAGATAAGCTCATGGCAAAGGCAAGAAGGGATATGAAATGGAATGAGCAGTTTTCTTATGCCATTGACCCTGAAAAGGCAATGGAGATAAAGGCAAAAAGGGGTAATGGGGATGGAAAGACATGCACCATGTGTGGAAGGTTTTGTGCTAATGACATATTAAAGGGCATGTTTGAAAGGGATATGGAGGGAACCGATAAATATTAGTATGAAAAGGATTGTCTTTATAACAGGTGGTGCAAAGAGTGGCAAGAGTAGTTTTGCCTTAAAGCTTGCTGATGAATGGGCTCTAAAGGAGAAATATCCCTCTATTTCAAAGGCCTATATTGCTACTGCTCAGGCATTAGACGAAGAGATGAGAGATAGGATAGAGAGGCATAAAAAATCACGCTCCGAAGAGTGGATAACCTTTGAAGAGCCTATATATATAGATAATTTAATCAAAGATTTAGGCAATAAACATAGTATTATCCTTGTTGATTGTCTTACATTGTGGCTTTCAAATCTATTGCTTAATAACAAGAATGGGGAGGCAGAAATAGAGTCTTTTATCTCCACACTATCCACTATTGACTGCTTCCTATTAACGGTCTCTAATGAGGTTGGTATGTGCATTGTTCCCGACAATAGGCTGGCAAGGATATTTAGGGATTTAGCTGGTTATATGAATCAAAGAATTGCTGAAATAGCTGATGAGGCCTATTTGGTAGTCTCTGGGATACCGATTAAATTGAAATAGGGGGAGGGAAATGCTTGCAAAGACCATAGCTGATATTAAGCCTGTAAATAGGGATCTATATAAGATTGCTGAGGAAAGGCTTGATAATCTAACAAAACCACCTAAAAGCCTTGGAAGGCTTGAGGAGTTTGCAAAAAGGCTCGTGGCAATTACTGAAAACAAAAATCCAATCTTAGATAAAAAGGTTATTTTTACCTTTGCTGGAGATCATGGGGTTACAGAAGAGGGTGTGTCAGCCTATCCAAAAGAGGTTACTGCACAAATGGTCTTTAACTTTATAAGGGGTGGTGCAGGAATTAATGTATTGGCAAGGCATGCAGGCGCAGATGTGGTGGTTGTAGATATAGGGGTAGATTATGATTTTGAAAATATGGGGGCAATTAATGAATTAAAGGGGCAATCGGAATTTATCTCAAAAAGGGTTGTAAGGGGGACTAAAAATTTTCTGAAAGGCCCTGCAATGACAAGGCAAGAGGCAATAAGATGCTTAGAGGTGGGAATAGAGATTGCAAATGGATATGCCGGAAAGGGCTATAAGATATTTGGTACAGGAGATATGGGTATTGGCAATACAACACCATCAAGTGCAATAGCTTCTCTTTTAACAGGAAAGCCTGTGGCAGAGGTAACTGGAAAGGGCACAGGAATAACCGATGAGTCATTGAAAAGAAAGATCTCTGTAATAGAAAGGGGTATAAAATTAAATAATCCTGATCCTAATGATGCTATTGATGTTCTTTCAAAGGTAGGAGGTGCAGAGATCGGAGGCATCGCAGGACTGGTTATTGGTGCAGCAGCTAATAGGATACCTGTTGTTATAGATGGATTCATCTCTACTGCAGGTGCATTAATCGCATACTCTATTGAGCCACGAACAAGGGATTATATGTTTGCTGCCCACAACTCCGTTGAGATTGGCCATAAGGCTATGCTTGATAGGATTGGGCTAAAGCCAATACTTGATCTTGACTTAAGGCTCGGTGAGGGCACAGGGGCAGCACTTGCAATGCTTATAATTGAGGCTGGACTTAAGATTTATAAGGAGATGGCGACATTTGGAGAGGCTGGTGTGTCTAATGAGATTAGAAATTAAGGATTCAAATAGATGAGGCAATTTCTCCTTGCCCTACAATTTTTAACCATATTCCCCATAAAAATTAAAGGTGATGTGCACGATACAGACATTGCCAGATCAGTCCCATTTTTTGTATTTATTGGATTAATCCAGGGATTGGTATTAATACTCTCTGATTTTATACTCGGGATATTCTTTCATCCTGATATAGTTATAGCTTTTATTCTTCTGATACATGTAATTATAAACGGAGGATTTCATTTGGATGGATTATCAGATACATTTGATGCCTTAGCAGTTAGGGGAGATAAAGAAAGAAAACTATCTGTAATGAAGGATGGATCAACAGGTCCAGCAGGTGTAATAGCAATATTTTTTGTCCTATTTCTGAAGTATCTCTCTCTTAAAGGCATATCAAATCTTTTACCCTTTACATATTATTCATCATTGCTTCTTATGCCTATCATACCAAAATGGACTATGGCAGTCTCTATGTTTTATGGAATATCAGCAAGAAAAAGCGGTCTTGGCAACATCTTTACCAAGAATATTGGTAGGAGAGAGGTTTTTATATCCACCTTCTCGCTTTTGATGATACTTATAATTATCTCATACGGCTTTGGTAGATACATGCCCCATGATCAGATCATTTATTATTTAGCCTTGCTAATCTCCATGTATACATTAAGCAGGATATCAGTTGTTTTTTTTAAAAGACATTTTGGGGGTCTCACTGGTGATACCCTCGGAGCAGTCAGTGAACTGACGGAGATATTTTTTCTTATAACGGTGATAATATGGTCAAGAATCTATTTTTAATAAGACATGGTCACACAATCGGTAGTGACACTGAAAAAAGATATAAGGGCTCTATAGATGTTCCATTGTCAGAGAAAGGTATTATACAAATCAGACAAACGGCTAAATTTATCAGTGAATTTTTAAAAAGAGATGATAAAAATGTAGATGATAGAGAAAAGATGACAAAGGGGCTTAATGCTATTTATTGCTCTCCCTTAAGCAGGGCGTTGAAGAGTGCTGAGATAATTGCCGAGCCCTTTGGTATAACTCCAAAAATTATTCCTGACTTAAGGGAGAGAAACTTTGGGATATGGGAAGGTATGACATTCAGTGAAATAAGGGATAAGTATCCAGAAGAGTTTGAGGCATGGGCAGGCAATCCCTTGATATACTGCCCTATTAAGGGAGAAAGCACAATTGAGGTCAGAGACAGGGTAATAAGGGCCTTGGATGAAATATTAAATAGCCCTATAGAGCAAAAGGAAGACATGTTAATAGATAACAAGGGAAAAGATAACTCCCTTAAAGCTTATCATGCTTCTGAACAAGACCACTTTAGAATTAATGTCGCCATTGTTGCCCACGGTGGAGTTAATAGGATTATTCTCTGCCATATCATGGGAATTCCCCTTGAAAATATTTTCAGAATAGAACAGGACTATGCTGCAGTTAATATTATCGAGTTTTCGGAAAAGTATCCAGTTGTAAAGCTCTTAAATGGAGGCTTTATTGGCTAAGGCATTGATGATACAAGGTACAGGCTCTGGGGCAGGCAAAAGTCTTATTACTGCTGCCCTTTGCAGGATTTTTAAAGATATGGGTATTAATGTAGCGCCTTTCAAGGCTCAGAACATGGCCCTTAATTCATATATAACCGTTGAAGGTTGTGAGATAGGCAGGGCTCAGGCACTACAGGCAGAGGCGGCAAGGATAATACCTGAGGTTGATATGAATCCCATATTGCTTAAGGCATCTGGGGATATGGGATCTCAGGTGATTATTCATGGGAAGGTTTACTCCACAATGAAAGCAAGGGAGTATTACTCATTCAAAGAACAGGCATGGAACGCTGTGAAGGAATCCTTTGATAGGCTTTCTAAAAAATATGATTTCATAATTATAGAAGGCGCTGGAAGCCCTGCAGAAATAAATCTTGTGGATGTTGATATTGTAAATATGTCTGTTGCTAAATATGCGAAGGCATCTGTGATTCTGGTAGGTGATATTGACAGAGGGGGTGTTTTTGCATCTTTATATGGCACTGTGAAGTTACTTGGTAGAGATAGTAAATATATTAAGGCATTTATCATCAACAAATTTCGTGGTGATTTTGGGATACTTAGTCCCGCTCTAGAGATGATAAAAAACAGAACGGGAAAACCTGTTATTGGTGTATTACCATATATAAAAGACATCGGTTTGTCTGAAGAAGATGGGTTGGTACTCCAGAAAATTAATTATAGGATGTCCACCTTAAGACCTAGGCCTATAAAAATTGTAGTTGTGCGACTTCAATATATATCAAACTTTACAGACTTTGATCCTTTTATGTATGAGCCTGATGTGGATATTATTTACTCAACAAATAGTGCGGATATTGAGAATGCTGACATGGTAATAATCCCAGGATCTAAGAATACTGTGAAAGACCTGATATTCCTTAAAGAGAGTGGGCTTGAAAAAAGCATAAAGATTGCCTATACAAAGGGAATCCAGATTATGGGTATGTGTGGTGGATACCAGATGCTCGGTAAAAAGATTTATGACCCCTATTGCGTTGAAAGCAGCTATAGGGAGGTTGAAGGCATTGGTCTTTTAAATATTGAAACAGTTTTTCAGAAAACAAAGATAACATCACAGGTTGAAGCAGAAATGATTAATGATGTGATGAAGTGTGGAACTGTTAAAACAGGGGATGCAAACATTCTGAAAGGCTATGAAATACATATGGGAATAAGTGAAGGGGATATTGGCTTATTCAAAATAAGGCGCTTAAACGGTTCAAACTGTTCAAACAGTATTTATGATGGATCCAGAAACGAAAATTGCTGGGGTACATATATACACGGTATATTTGAAAATGATTCTTTCAGAAGGGCAATTATAAATAACTTACGGAGACTAAAAAATTTATCACCAATTGAATCTACTTTGAATTATTCTAAGATTAAAGACATGGCAATTGATAATCTTGCAGATATTGTAAAAGAAAACATAGATATGGATTTTATTAAGAGGATAGCAAGGTTATGAGTGAGATTTTCTATCTTCCATACTGGATATTTATCTTGGCTTTTTTTCTTGATCTTGTAATTGGTGATCCTAAATGGCTACCCCATCCAGTGAGGATTATAGGTAAGGTTATTAGCAAAACAGAGGCAATTTTGAGGAGGTATTTCAAAACACCTTTACAGGAAAAGTTTGGAGGCGCTATTTTGGCAATTACTATTACTCTTTTAACCCTTATTTCTACTATTTTTATAGTTTATAGCCTAAATCTTATTGCCTTTGCCTTTCAGCCTATAGCCTTAATACCTAAGATTTTACTCATATATTTCACATCTACAACTATTGCTACAAAGGAACTTATTAATGCTGGGCAATCTGTTATTAGCTCAATTAAGGCACAGGATATTGAGTTAGCAAGAACCAATCTGAGCATGATAGTTGGCAGGGACACTCATGAACTTTCAGAAAAAGATATACTTAAAGCAACTATAGAAACCCTATCAGAAAACCTCTCTGATGGTATTGTTGCACCTCTATTTTACCTTGCTATCGGAGGGATTCCAGCTGCTATGGCATATAAGGCGATTAATACCCTTGATTCCATGGTAGGTTATAGAAATGATAAATATAAAAATTTCGGATGGGCATCAGCACGCCTTGATGATATTGCTAATTACATACCTGCGCGGATAAGCGGTATATTGATTGCTGTTGCATCTTTATTTGTATTTCTTTCAGTGTCTAATTTTTACCAATCTCTGAAAACAATTTTTAAAGATGGAAAAAAACACTTAAGCCCTAATGCAGGTATTCCAGAGGCTGCCATTGCAGGTGTATTGGGTGTAAGGCTTGGGGGTCCATCTACTTATAATGGAACCTTGGTGCAAAAGCCTTATATTGGTGAAGAAAGGACAGGGGATTATCTTATAGCCTCTGAAAGGGCAATAGGGATAATCAGATTATCATCTTTCATTGCAGCAGGCATAACAGGAGCTATTTTATATGCAAGACAATAGAACAAATATATTGGCTCTTGACCACTCAATTTTTACAGGGAATGGTCAAGGAGTAGACCCTCACGGTGGAAATATTTATAGGCTCATTGAAGGAAAAAAAATTAGTATAGATGAAGTCATAGATTTCAGTGCATCTATTAATCCCCTCGGTGTGCCAGAAAGCGTTACTGCAATAATAAAAGAGAATATCAAATACCTTTGTCATTATCCTGACCCTGACTCAAAACATCTTACATTAGAAATCGCAAGACATTATGATATAAATCCTGATTCAATTATTTGTGGAAATGGTAGCACCGAGTTGATATACCTTGTTGTAAGGGCGCTAAAACCTAAAAAGGTTTTAATTCCTGAGCCAACATTTTCTGAATATGAAAGGGCTTGCTATCTAAGCGGCTGTTTGCAAGTTGAATATTTCAAATTAGAAGAAAAAGACAATTTTGATTTAAACACGGATAATTTTATCTCGTTACTTACTGTTCACCATTCGTCAAGGCCCTTTGATATGGCATTTCTATGTAATCCTAATAATCCTACAGGCAGGCTTATAAGAAAAGAAGATGTATTAAAAATAGCGAAGGCCTTAAAAGATCTGAAGTGCTATCTCATAGTAGATGAGGCCTTTATAGATTTTGCACCTGCAGAGTCTGTTGTTCAAGAGGTTAAGAGGAATCCTTATCTTATTGTTTTAAGGTCTATGACAAAATTTTATGGCCTTTCAGGATTAAGGATAGGTTATGGCATATTTCCTATGGCTATAGAAGGGATCATAAAAAAATATAAAGAGCCATGGACAGTCAACACCTTGGCTCAATTAGCAGGGATTACTGCTTTAAGTGATATTGACTATAAAGAGAAAACATTTGGCTTGATCAAAGAGGAAAAGGATTTTTTAGAAAGGGAATTTGAGAGATTAGGCATTGACTACATACCTTCAGATGTAAATTTTTATTTATTAAGACTTAACAATGCTAAAAAGATAATACCTTCACTAAGGGATAAGGGTATTCTTGTTAGGGATTGTTCTAATTTTAGAGGACTTGACAGTTCATATATTAGGGTTGCGGTTAAGTCAAATAGGGATAACGTGAAACTTGTTAAGGAGCTTAACAATTTATGAATGGCTTTGTAATAGCAGGCACACATAGCGGTTGTGGCAAAACTACTGTTACACTTGGCATTCTTGCGGCATTAAAGAAAAAAAAATTGAATGTCCAGGCATTTAAAACAGGGCCTGATTTTATAGATACGGGATTACATAGGCTTATAACAGGAAGGCCATCAAGGAACCTTGACTTATGGATGTGTGGAGAGGATTATGTGAAAGACTGTTTTTATATCCATTCCCATGATATTGACATATCAGTTGTTGAGGGTGTTATGGGCATGTATGATGGAGAGTTTAGTACAAAAAAACTCGCGCAAATATTAGGGCTTCCAATTATTTTGGTTGTAGATGCCTATGGCATAGCAGAGAGCGCAGGGGCGATCATAAAGGGGTTTATGGAATATAATACAAAAGAGCAGAAGCGGGGAAGAGCGGATTTCTTTACCTCTGAACTTCCTAACTCCATAAATTCGGGGCTGATAGCCTCTGTTATCTTTAACCGCGTTGCCTCAGAGAGACATTATGAACGATTAAAAAACTCGGTGCAAGACATACCTGTCATAGGATACCTGCCAAGGGATTTAAACTTTGAGATCCCGCACAGACATCTTGGACTAACTGTTGCAGAAGAGAGACCTATTGCTATAGAGAATATTGAAAGGCTTGCAAATGCTGTTTTAGCTCATGTGGATATAGATTTTTTATTGCTGAATTTCGGAATTTCCAATGATCAGAGACTCAGAAGGGAGGATCCCCGAGCCATTGAAATTCCCCGATACAGTTCTCCTGCTCCATTAAGGATAGCTATTGCTTATGATAGGGCATTCTGCTTTTATTATGAAGATAATCTTGATTTATTAAAAGTTGAAGGAGCAGAAATAGTAAAGTTCAGTCCTTTGTCTGATACTAAGATACCAGAGGCTGATGCCCTATATATTGGTGGCGGCTATCCAGAAGTTTGGGCAAAGGAATTATCTCAAAATGTATTAATGCTGAAGGCAATCCATGAGTGGGCTGAATTGGGAAAACCAATTTACGCTGAATGCGGTGGCTTAATGTATCTGTCTCAGGGGATCTATGATTTTGAAGGTAATTTTTTTAAAATGGTAGGTCTTTTTCCATTTGAGACAAAGATGAAGAGGGGAAGGCCTCATTTAGGTTATAGGGAAATCCAATTAAAAGAGGACTGCATGCTCGGCAAAAAGGGGGAAAGGCTTAGAGGGCATGAATTCCATTATTCGGAGATAAAGAATAGTGCACAATTCACAGATCATGACTCCCTTTATAAAGTAAAAAACAGTTTAGAACAGGATATGAAAGATGAAGGTTATAGATACAAAAATACCCTTGCAAGTTATGTCCATATACATTTTGGCAGTAATGCTAATATTACAAAGAGTTTTATAAATTTCATAAAGGAGAGAAGATGGAAAACATAATACTCATAGGACATGGAAGCCCTAAAAAGGATGCAAATAATATCCAGATTATAGGTAAAATGCTTCATAATTTGTTGCATTCTGATTGTAGTAATGACTGTGTGAAGGCTGCATATCTTCAGTTTGGAGAGCCCGACATCTCAACTGCGATTAGGGAGTGCATCGAAGAAGGTGCAAAAAAGATCATTCTCCACCCCTATTTTCTGAGTGCAGGCTTGCATGTTACAAAGGACATTCCAGAAATGATTAAGCACGCTCAAAAGGAATATCCCCATGTCGAGTTTATATATACCGAGCCTCTTGGTGTCCATGAAAAGTTAGTTCATGTGGCACTGGAAAGAATACACTCATCAAATAACTTAAAACCAAAGGATATAGAAAAAAGAAGCTATGAGATAATTTCAGAGGAGATTGATTTAAGCGATATTGATGCAGAAAAACTGCCTATAGTAAAGAGGGTAATACATGCCACTGCTGACTTTGAATTTAAAAACACACTTCTATTTCATCCTGATGCTATAAAAACAGGGATAGAGGCAATAAAGGCAGGAAGGTACATCCTTACTGATGTTGAAATGGTCAGGACAGGTATAAACAAGAGGCTTCTTGAAAGATGGGGAGGAAAGGTTATTTGTGGGATTCAGGATTCAAGGATTGATGCCCAGGATCTGGAAGATAGGACAAGGGCAGAAAGGGGGATTGAACATGCCTTAAAAAATAATAATAACATCGGAATTATAGCTGTTGGAAATGCACCTACCGCACTCCTAAGGGTGATTGAAATTTTAAATTATTCAAGACTTGAGATATCAGATATGAAATCCCAAATTCTCGTTGTTGGCACGCCAGTAGGTTTTGTTAAGGCATTAGAGTCAAAGGCGCTACTTGCAACGCAGAAATTTCCATTTATAACAAATTTAAGCAGAAAGGGTGGGACCCCTGTTGCAGTAGCGATTGTAAATGCACTATTAAAGATTGCAGAGGAGGGTAAATGAAGAAGTCAGAAGTCAGAAGTCAGAAGTCAGAAAATAAAAAACAGATTATTAAAAAAAGTTTCTCCGTATTTTTAGCTGTAATCTTTACACAGATGGTAACAACACCTAATGCCTTTGCAATGCACATTTCAGAGGGTATATTGCCTTTAAACTGGGCATTGTTCTGGTCAGTTGTAGCAGTGCCCTTTGTAGCATGGGGATTATATAGGCTTAAAAGGCAATCTACAGTTGACCTGTCATTCAAACCCCTTGTTGGGCTTATGGCAGCAGTTGTTTTTATTATCTCATGCATGCCTGTTCCTGTCCCTACAGCGGGCACATGTTCTCACCCAACAGGAGTGGCTATATCAGCGATATTGCTAGGCCCTGCAATAAGTGTTATTGTTTCTACAGTAGCCCTTTTGATACAGGCATTATTTCTGGCTCATGGTGGATTGAGCACCCTCGGGGCAAATGTAGTATCAATGGGAATCATGGGATCATTTGCAGGATATCTTACATTCAAGGCCTTACGTAAAATAACTTCCCATATGCCCTTTTTTAATGAAAATAGGAAATGGAGGTTGGCAGTGCCTGGCTTTATGGCAGGCCTTATGGCTGATTGGGCAACATATGCTATGACATCCATAGAGCTTGCTACAGGGATAAGGGGTGATTCTGAATTTTTGCCATTGTTTGTACAGATTCTTATAGCCTTTATGCCAACCCAACTGCCTCTCGGAATTTTGGAGGGGGCTATGACAGCTGGGATGGTAACGCTTTTATACAAAAAGAGGCCGGATATCCTTGTGAAAATGAGGGTTCTGAAACCAGAGGAGGTGACAGCATGAGATTTCAAATTTCAAATTTTAAATTTCAGATTTTCTTGATTGTTTTCTTACTGTTCACTATTCATTGTTCGTTATTCACTGTTGTTTTTGCCTCTGACAAATGGCCCGGCGTTGACGAATCCGTAATAGAAAAATTTGCAAAGGAACATGACAGGGAGGCAAAAGAGCCATTGATAAATACTGATCAAGGCGATCTCCTTCTTTTTGTCTTTCTCCTTGCTGGAGCAGCAGGAGGCTTTGTAGCAGGGTATTGCTGGAGGATGTTGATGTTTGAAAAAGCGCCAAAAATGAACATGAAACAGAAATTAGGGGTTAAAAAAGAGAAGTTAGTTTAATTAATTTAAAAGAGTTGACCAGCTTTCTTATGGTATAAGAATGCCAATTAAAATTTAAGGAGGGTTTTTTAAATAGGGGGTTGTTTTTTATACCGTAAATACTCTGTTAGCCCCCCTATGCTTGCAACTACTATAGATAAAAACCATAAAAGGGAGAGGGTTACAGATACATCTGAAGATATCCCGAGGTGACCCAATAGGAATGCAAATGCACCTTCTCTTAACCCTATGCCGGAGATAGATATAGGAATTACAGAAATTATAGTAATAATCGGAATAAAGATAAAAAGCGATAATAAAGGAATATTTATAGATAGGCCCTTTGATAATATAAAAACAGATATTATGTTTAGTATCTGTATGCCTATTGAATAAAGAAATGCCTTCAGTAGTTTTCCATATTCTTTTTTGTATATATTGAAATATTCGTAAATTCCAAAGAAAAATTTGATCCCTTTTCCTATCCTAAATGTAAAGATAGCAATAGTTCCAATCACAAATGCCCCAAAAGCTATTGGGATAAACCATTTAAGGGGGGTGCCATCGATATAATATATGCCAAAAGGTAAAGAGACTAATCCTATAAATAAAAGGGCAAATAGTCCAATATATCTGTCTATAAAAACTGATGCTATTGCTATAATCAGAGATTCGGGAGGAGTTCCTTTAATATTTGTCGATCTTTGGCTACTTTTCAATTCCCTGTTTAAATAATAAGCCTTTACTGTATCACCCCCAATTATTCCAGGCATACAGGTATTAAAAAAGGAACCGATCATATACATAGAAAAAAGCCTTTTTATTTTTAATGCCTTTGGTATTAATAATTTCCATCTCAAGGAAGACAGATAAATAGAGCAGATATAAAGAAAGATAGAACCAATAAAAATAAAGGGATTTAATAATCCCATATTTTTTAAAATATTTTTGCTTCCTACTTTTGAGATCAAAAGATAAATAAGAGATGCACTTATTGAAAGCTTAACCAAAAAAAAGATGTATTGTTTTGCTTTTTTTGATTTATCAGATGTAATAGAATCGATCATTTTTGCATATAGTTTGTCAAAAACGAAAAAATAGCGAGAGGTTATACCTATAAAACAAAAAAAGCAATTAACATATCTAAAGGGATCCTACATTAAAATGAAAAAACCATTCCGCATTATTATTAAATTAAGATTAATGTGGATTGGCAAGACTACTCCTCTTTTAAAGAGGAATAGGCAAACATTAAAACAATTAGAAAAAGGGAAATAAATATTCCTGCAACTATCCCATAACCAGCTACTATCCAGCCTCCAAAATCATGTAATACATTTTTTACTGTGATTCCAGCACCTATTGCAGAAATAAGAGCTAACAAAGCAATTATTATTGTAGACATAAAATCAATCTTTTTATTATCGCTTTTCATATTTTTACCCCCTTATCTTAATAAATATTTCCTGAAATATTAACATAGAAGGGATTAATAAAACCAGATGTTAAATCTCAGGAATTGATTTGATTTCTACTGAATTAGGGAATTAGTAAATACTCAGCTTGAAAAGAGGTCTTTGAGCTTGTTTTTGAAACCCTTAGATGTTTCTGTGTGGGCTTTTTGTTCGCTTATCTGTTCAAACTCTTCAAGCAATTCCTTTTGTCTTGGCGTGAGTTTTTTGGGTACATCAATATATACACTTACGATTTGATCCCCCCTTTGGCTTGACATAATCTTTGGCATGCCTTTGGCTTTTAAGTGAAAAGACTTTCCTGAAGGAGTGCCAGCAGGTATTTTAAGTTTTACGGTACCATTAAGTGTAGGAACTTCTATTTCTCCGCCAAATACTGCCTTTGTAAAAGATATAGGGATATTACAGTAAATATCTAGCCCATCCCTTTTGAAAAAGGGATGTTCATCAACAGATATCACAACATACAAATCCCCAGCCGGTCCGCCATAAATCCCAGGTTCGCCTTCACCACTTAATCTCAAACGCGATCCATTATCAACTCCAGCAGGTATCTTTACAGAGAGCTCCTTTTTGACTCTTACTCTTCCTTCACCTTTACAGGAGGGGCATGGTTTTTGGATTATCTTTCCATTGCCATGACATTTTCCACATGTCTTTGAAACACTAAAGAATCCTTGTTGATATCTTATATGTCCAGTACCTTTACAGTAAGGGCATGAAATAGGGGTTGTACCTGGTGCTGCGCCTCCTCCACTACATGTATCGCATGTCTGCCATTTTAGTATCTCTATTGTCTTATCAACTCCTGAGTATGCCTCTTCGAGTGTTATGTTGAGATTATATCTAAGGTCAGCGCCTTTTGTAGGTCTTTGTTTTTTAAACCCGCCAAAGGCGCCGAAAAAGTCTTCAAATATGTCCTCAAAGATGTCATTAAATCCGCCATAAGTTGTACCAGCTCCAAAACCCGTACCATAGCCAAATCCCTCAGCAGTACCGTATCTATCATAGTTTGCCCTTTTTTCAGGATCACTAAGGCATGAATAGGCCTCATTAATCTCTTTAAATTTCTCCTCTGCTTGCTTGTCCCCTGGATTTCTGTCTGGATGATATTTTAATGCAAGCTGTCTAAAGGCCTTTTTAATCTCCTCTTGAGTAGCATTTTTATTAACCCCTAAAATTTTGTAGTAATCTTTCATTTCTGTAGGCACTTAAATCTTTAATATCTACTTTTTATCGATATCTTCAAATTCTGCTTCTACTACTTCTTCTTCAGGTGATTTAGCCTTAGGGCCTGGCTTAGCGCCTGCCTGCTGTTCCTGAGTTGCCTTGTATATATGTTCAGCAATCTTATGAGATGCCTTTGTAAGCTCCTCTACTGCCTGTCTGATTTCTGCTGCTTCATGGCTTGTATCTTTAGCCTTTTTGCATTTTTCAAGGGCTACCTCTATTTCCTTTTTCTCATCATCTGTAAGCTTGTCCCCATATTCCTTTAAGGACTTTTCAACTGAGTAAATAAGTGTATCTGCATTATTCCTTGCCTCTGCAAGTGCCTTTTTCTTTCTGTCTTCTTCAGCATGAATTTCTGCATCACGCATCATCCTCTGTATTTCCTCCTGTGTAAGACCGCTTGAAGCTGTTATCTTAATTGACTGTTCCTTTCCTGTGCCTAAGTCTTTTGCTGAAACATGAAGAATGCCGTTTGCGTCAATGTCAAATGTGACCTCTATTTGAGGCACTCCCCTTGGAGCGGGTGGTATCCCTACGAGTTCAAAAACCCCTAATAGTTTATTGTCAGCAGCAATCTCTCTTTCTCCTTGATATACCTTTATTGTAACTGCAGGCTGATTATCGCTTGCAGTAGAAAATATTTGTGTCTTTTTAGTTGGTATAGTTGTATTTCTCTCTATCATCTTTGTAAATATTCCGCCGAGGGTCTCTATGCCCAATGATAAGGGAGTGACATCTAAGAGAAGCACCTCTTTGACCTCTCCTTTTAGTACTGCTGCCTGTATTGCAGCTCCTATTGCGACAACTTCGTCTGGATTGACACCTTTATGAGGTTCCTTGCCGAAATATCCCTGAACTACCTGCTGTACCTTCGGCGTTCTGGTCTGTCCTCCTACGAGTATGACCTCATCTACGTCACTAACAGAAAGAGAGGCATCTGATAGAGCTATTTTGCAAGGTTCTAAGGTTTTTTGAACAAGATCATCTGTAAGCTGCTCAAATTTGGCGCGTGTAAGCTTCATCAAGAGATGTTTTGGACCTGATGCATCAGCAGTTATAAATGGAAGATTAATTTCTGTTTCCATTGCTGTTGAAAGCTCTATCTTTGCCCTTTCAGCAGCCTCTTTTAATCTCTGAAGAGCCATTTTATCCTTCTTGAGATCTATGCCCTGTTCTTTTTTAAATTCCTCAATCATCCAGTCAATAATTCTTAAGTCAAAATCATCTCCTCCAAGATATGTGTCTCCATTTGTAGATTTAACCTCTATAACACCTTCGCCTATCTCTAATACAGAAATATCAAAAGTGCCTCCGCCAAGGTCATAGACAGCAACCTTCTCCTCTTTTTTCTTTTCAAGTCCATATGCTAATGCAGCAGCAGTTGGTTCATTTATTATTCTTAAGACATTGAGCCCAGCTATCTGCCCTGCATCCTTTGTTGCCTGTCTTTGACTGTCATCAAAATAAGCAGGGACAGTGATTACAGCCTCTGTAACTGGCTCTCCAAGATAGTCCTCTGCTGCCTGTTTGAGTTTTTGTAGTATCATTGCTGATATTTCAGGGGGAGAGTATCTCTTGCCCCTTATCTCTACATGGGCATCTCCATTTGGTGCTTCTACAATCTTATAGGGAAGCCTTTTTCTTGCATGTTCTACCTCAGGGGAATTATACTTTCTGCCCATTAACCTTTTTATGGAAAATATTGTATTTTCAGGGTTTGTTATGGCCTGTCTTTTTGCTATTTGTCCAACGAGCCTTTCCCCCTTTTCTGTAATTGCAACAACAGATGGGGTAGTCCTGTTGCCTTCCTGATTTGGTATAACTACAGGCTCACCACCTATAACAACTGCGACAACTGAGTTTGTAGTTCCAAGGTCTATTCCTATTGCCTTTCCCATTTCTTCCTCCTTATTATTTATATCTTAGCTATTAAAAATCAAATAATTTAATCGTTTAATGACCGGTCTTTTTTGATACTACAACAAGTGATGGTCTTAGAACCTTCTCATTAAATATATATCCCTTTCTAAGCTCTTCCACAATAGTATTATCATCGACATCTTCCCTCTCTACCTGGGACATTGCATGATGATATGCAGGATCAAATGACTTGTTAATTGCCTCTATGGATTTAAGACCAAATTTTTCAAGTGTTCTGATTAACTCCCTAAGGGTATTTTCTACTCCCTGTTTAAGGGAATCTAAATTTTCATTGCTTGCATGTTTCAAAGCCATTTCTAAACTATCAATTATAGGTAGAATTTCATAAATAAGGGTTTCATTTGAATATTTTATAAGCTCTTCCTTGTCTTTTTGAACCTTTTTTTTGTAATTTTCAAAGTCTGCGTAAAGTCTTAAAAATTTCTCCTTTGTATCTTCTAATTCAACCTGGATTGTCTCAATAGCCTCTAATGATTTATCTTCCACCTTAAGGGATTCTCCTAAGCCCTCAATTTTTTCTGTTTCATTATTTTTATTCTCCATAATATTACCTCCTGACATTATTTAAATGTCCTGCTTAGATACTTAGCTATCTCTTCTACTATAAATATAGCCTTTGGATAATCCATTCTTTTTGGTCCTATTAATGCTATAACACCAATAGGTCTATTTTTTTCCTTATATGTAGAGGCGACTACGCTTAAGTTTTTCATCTCCTCGACAGGATTTTCAACTCCTACAAATACCTGGACACCTTCTATGTCTGACAGTTCATTCAGCAGCCTTAATATTATATGTTTGTCCTTTATTGCCTTTGTAATCTCTTTAAGCTTGGATATGTCAGAAAAATCCGGAAGATCAATAACATCATAAAGTCCTGACATATATATATCTTTTTCACTAAAAGATATTGCCTGCTCGTATATCTTTATTATTTTTTCGATAAGTTTGTCCCAGGCAATCTTTTCACTTCTAGCAACTTTTATTAAAGAGGCTTTAATCTCATCTAAAGTATTGCCAGAATATTCTGAATTGAGGTAATTAGCAATCTTATTAAGGTCCTCCTGGGTGAGATTTGGATCAACTGTTATTATTTTGTTTTTAATAAAACCCTCTTCTGTTAATAAAACGGCTGCAGCCTTATCCCCGTTGTATCTGATAAAATCTATTCTTTTAAATATAGTTCTTTCTGGCTTTGGGGGTGTTATAACACTAATATATTTAGACATTGCTGAGAGGGTATTAGTAACTTCAAAAAGCATTTTGTTAATATCATTCCTTATACTTTCTAATTTCTTTGAAAAATTTTGAAAAAATTCAATCATATATTCGCTGTTTTCAAGAGGTTCTTTGCTATTTTTAATACAGTCTATATAAAAACGATAGCCCCTATCTGTAGGTACTCTACCTGCGGATGTATGTGGCTGACTCAAAAACCCGAGTTCTTCAAGATCAGCCATTATATTTCTAATAGTAGCTGGAGAATAACCAAAGGAATATTTTTTTGTTATAAATCTTGAGCCTACGGGTTCAGGTCTATTTATGTAACATTGGATAATTGAGCAAAGGACTTGTTTACTTCTCTCATCTAACATGTTTTATCTCCAAAACAAGGAACTTTAATATTTCTGTTAATTTGAAAATATAACAGTGATATTTGGAATATTAGAAAAAGGAGCATTATTTTACATAATTTTCTACAAAATATAGCTTTTTTATATTAGCACTCTTTAATGGAGAGTGCTAATAATTTAGCAAGTCTTTGACTGTTATGTCAAGAAGCTACCACAAAAGCCTTTTTTGCATAAGTTTTTCATACATTTTAGGCGGTAAAAAAGATTGTTGATGTATTTCATCGCTATAATATTTTGTATCAATTGTAAATTCTCTTCTTATCTGTCTTAAGTCATATTTTTTTGATGCTGCTGAAAAGGTCCACCAATTTCCAGCATATGTAGCTAATGCAGCAGTATAAAGGTCAACAATAGGGAATATTAATTTCATTGATTCCTGAACCTCTATGACCAAATCTTTATGGAAATGTAGGGATTCAGAAAGTGTTACAAACATGCCTTCATCTGTAAGGCTGTTTTTTACTGACTTGAAGAACTCAACTGTAAATAGACTCTTGGCAAATCCTATAATATCAGTAGAATCTACTATTACCACATCAATATCACCTTGTCTGGACTTTACAAACTCTGCACCGTCCATACACTTTATCTCTACACGACTGTCGTCGATACCGCATGAAACAGAGGGAAAGAATTTTTTTGATACCTCTATTACCTCTTCATCTATTTCAATGAAAAAAACCTTTTCAACTGATTTATGCTTTAAAACCTCTCTAACTGTTCCTCCATCTCCTCCACCTATAACAACTATATTCTTTGGATTTGGATGTGAATGCATAATGGGATGAACAAGCATCTCATGATAAAAAAATTCATCCCTTTCTGTTATCTGCACTACCCCGTCAAGTATTAGCATTTTGCCAAAATAGGGATTTTCTATTACCATTATCTCCTGAAATTTACTCCTGCTTTTATGTAATATTTTTTCTACATTGTAAACATACTGAATTGGTGCATATGGGTCTTTTTCAAAAAATTTAATCATTCTATTGCCTCCAAAATTATATTAATATTGTTTTTGGTATTGAAAAGCCGTTAAACTCTGAGGCGTAAGATATAGTATATGCCCCGCTTGAAAGTATCAATATCATATTACCTACTTCTGGTTCAGGAAGTTCAACATCACGATCTATAACATCAAAGCTGTCACAGCTTGGTCCAGCGATTGTCCATTTACCTGGTTCGTTCCTGCTTCCTACTACATAGGTATATTTTATGCCACCAACGCTTTCCATAAGACCATTAAATACACCTACATCTATATAAAGCCAATTCTCGTCTACTCTCTTTGCCTTTCCTATTACCGTACATACAAAAATACCTGCATCACCAACAACAGCCCTGCCTGGCTCAAGAAACACCTCTATTTCAGGAGGGAATCTCTGGTATAATGCCTTGTTTATCTTTCTCTCTATTGTTTCTATGTCTAATACACTTTTAGTGTATTTTATAGGATAGCCTCCTCCAAGATTAAGTATCTTTAATTTTATGCCATTCTGTTCTGCTATCTCCCATAAATCCCTTGCCTTGTCAATTGCAGCATTCCAGTTATAGACATTATTGCATTGAGAACCTACATGAAATGTTATACCAACAGGATTAAGACCCTTTTCCTTAGCATACATGAGAAGGGATATAGCATCATCAAGTTCTACCCCAAATTTTTTGCTCAAAGGCCATTCACTGCCTTCATTAGATACAGACAGTCTTACGTAAGCATTGCAATTAGGCACATATTTAGAAAGCTTGTCTACTTCAGCAAAAGAATCGTAAGCGTAATAACTTATTCCATAATCTGCTGCCTTTTCAAGGAACTTAAATGTCTTTATGGGGTTGCTTGTTATAATCCTTTCAGGCTCTACCCCGAGCGAAGCAAGGATCTGGAGCTCTCCTTCGGAGGCTATTTCAAAACCTATTCCAAGGCTATTGAGATATCTTAAAACCTCATTGTCTGGATTTGCCTTAACAGCATAAAAAACCTTTGAATTTTTAATGTTTTTACCTATCGTAGAGACCTTCGCCTTTATGATATCTTTGTCAATCAGCAAATAAGGGGGTTGTTCATCGCTTAATGCTATATGCCTTAAGACTTTATCCCATGTAGAACTGCTTACAAATTCTGAAGGTATTTCCATCTATTTACTCCTGCTATTGGATTATGCAGTTTTGAATTATACTATATACCTTAAAGGAAAATCATTAACCTTAATAGATAAGGTCTTTTAATTGATGAAATTAAGAGATTTCAGGAATTGAAAAGATGCTGAAGACTCTGACAGGAAGGATGGTAAAAATAAAAATACAAGGGAAGTTTAGGTATAATTCAACAAATAAAATTAACTGCATAAATTAGTATATTTTTTAGTTGGTCTAAGATAGATTAGATACTCAATATTACCCTTCTGCCCAGAAATAGGCGACTGTATAATACCAACAGTTTTTAAATTGAGAGACTCAAAATATTCCTTTAGGCTCTCTATTACTCTTAGCCTCTTTATCTGATCCTTAACAATTCCCCCTTTATCAACCTCTCCCTTTCCAACCTCAAACTGTGGTTTTATAAGCGCAACAATCTCACCATTATCTTTTAGAAATTCTAAAACCTTTGGAATAACTTTTTTAAGTGAAATAAATGATACATCAATAGTTGCTATGTCTATATCATCCATTATCCTTTCCCTGTTGAGATAACGAATATTAGTCCTTTCTAAAAGGATTATCCTATTGTCCTGCCTTAATTTCCATGCAATCTGACCATATCCAACATCAATGCAATAAACCTTTTTCACTCCATGCTGAAGCATGCAATCTGTAAACCCACCTGTTGATGTTCCCACATCCATTGCTATTTTGTCTTTTAAATATATATTGAAATGTCGTATTGCTGCCTCAAGCTTTAATCCTCCCCTGCTTACATAAGGTATGTCCTCTCCTTTTATTTCAATAGTAGCATCTGTATTAATAATTGCCCCTGCTTTTGTAATAGGCAGGTTATTAACATAAACCTTCCCTTCCATTATTATTGCCTTAGCCCTTTCACGGGAAGGCACAAGGCCTTTTTCAAAAAGGATCTTATCAAGGCGAGATTTCATAGATATTATTAATTATATCATGTGACTTTAAATGTATCCTATCCATTTTCAATCAGCATAAATAATGCATTAATATATTTGTAAGGTATTTTATTTTCGTAGTTAACATTGAATCAATTGTCAAGATTTGATGCGATCATAGAAAAATGGGGAGGTAATATGGGCATATATAATAAAATATCTACAATTATAGTTTTTATAACTGTATGCAATACAAGCTTCTTCTATAAAAAAGGGGAAAAAGCCCTATCCAAATAAACCCTCTGCAGAACCACAGGCAACTCATGGTATACCGCCAGGTTAGATTTCACAGAAGTCTATTCCAACAGCTATAGGTTATTTTGCTACAGCAATGTCTTACAATGAAAATACAGGAGAGATGATTTTCTGGACATCAAGCGAGGTTTATGAAACAGGCTTTGGTTTTATGGATTATTTATCTAATGCAGATGTAAAAAGATTTATAAAAGACAAAGTGGTCATGCCTCCTAATGTAACGAGTTGTGCGATTCCTGGGG
>CAZIMB010000003.1:64743-80662 GCA_964540275.1 uncultured Nitrospirota bacterium
GCTGAAATCTACAGGTATTATAATGCTTCAAGAGATGGCACAGCAAGATACCCTAAACAATCCTATAGAAAAAGAAGAGGCTGAAAAAAGGTTTGACAAAACCTGATGAAAAAGATATAGATAAAAAAGAATCAGAAAGCAGTCCTCTAAAAAAGCTAAGGGGGATTTTTGGACTTTAGGCAATAGGAAAAGTCAGGATATTTTCCTTTATTTGTTATAAAATTATTATTATAATTCTTTTAGTCTCTCTGCCTGATAGTGTGCTATAAGATTGTCTATTATCTCATCAAGGTCACCATCAAGTACTTTTTCAAGCTTATAAAGCGTCAAACCAATCCTATGGTCTGTTACCCTATTTTGAGGATAATTATATGTTCTTATCCTCTCGCTTCTGTCACCGGTTCCAACCTGTGTCTTTCTGTCAAGTGCTCTTTCCCTTTCCTTTTTTTCTGTCTCTATCTCAAGGAGTTTTGACCTCAATACCTTCATTGCCTTTTCCTTATTTTTTATTTGTGACCTTTCGTCTTGGCACTGCACAACTATATTTGTAGGCAAATGGGTTATTCTTACAGCAGAGTAAGTGGTATTAACACCCTGGCCTCCAGGTCCGGATGCACAAAATGTATCAATTCTAAGGTCTTTTTCATCAATTTTTATATCAACCTCTTCTGCTTCTGGCAGTACTGCTACAGTAGCTGCAGAGGTATGAATCCTTCCAGAGGCTTCAGTGACTGGAACCCTCTGCACCCTATGAACGCCGCTTTCATACTTTAGTCTGCTGTATGCCCCTTTTCCAGAGATACTCGCTATTATCTCTTTTAATCCTCCGAGACCTGTTGGACTGGAATCAATAACCTCTATCTTCCATTTTTTTGTTTCAGCATATCTTGCATACATCCTGAACAAGGCAGCGCCAAAAAGTGCTGCCTCTTCACCGCCTGTGCCAGCCCTAATCTCAAGGATGACATTTTTTTCATCCCTCGGGTCTTTAGGTAAGAGCATTATCTTCAGTTCCTTTTCAACAAGGGGTTTCCTTATTTTAAGTTTTTCAAGTTCCTCCTGTGCAAGTTCCCTGAGGTCTCCGTCTCCACTTTTAATTATATCTTCTGCCTCTTTAATACCTGTAAGTATTTTTTTATATTCCTTGATTTTTTCTACGATCGTCTCAAGCTCTGACCTTTCTTTAGAATATTTTTGATATAGCTGGGCATTAGATAGGACTTCCTGTTTTGAAAGTGCCTCGGTAAGTTCTTCATATTTTTCTTCAATAATCAATAGCTTATCTAACATTCTTTACAGACCCCTTTATCTCCGAGCTTGAGAACCTCTTCAAGCGCCCTTATAGCCACCTCTATCTGGTTTTCATTAGGTTCTCTGACAGTTATTCTTTGCAAGAGAAGACCAGGAAGGACTAATAGTCCTATTATTGAATTGTTTTTCATCCTTGCTGAAAACCTGAGAGCTTCATATGAAATACCTGCAATTAAGGGAATAAGCAAAAGTCTTGATAATAGTTTCTCTATAAAAGACCAGCTTTGAGGGATGAACATAAATGTAAGAATACTTATAACCATTACTATCAAGAGGAAACTTGTGCCACATCTGGGATGATAGGGTTTATATTTTTTTATGTTTTCCAGAGTGAGTTTTTCTCCTGCCTCATAAGCATGAATTACCTTATGTTCAGCTCCGTGATATTCATATATCCTCTTCATTTCTTTCCATAAACCTATTGAGATTAAATAAAGAAAGAATATCCCTACCCTGAACAAACCGTCAATGAGATTAAAAAACAAAGGACTTTCTGAAATAATATTAGTCTGACTTGATAATAATGAAGTCAAAAATAGAGGCATAAACTTGAAAAGACCGATAGCAATTATAAAGGCAGTAATAATTGAAATTCCTATACTGAGTTTGCTCATTTGTTTATCTTCCTCTTTTTCCTGAAGGGCTATGTTACCTGAGAATTCAATTGCCTTTATGCCAATAGTTAAGGCATGTGCCAATCCAAATATACCCCTTATAATAGGTAGTCTCACAATAGCCATAGGTTTTTTTGTTTTAATAGACTTGATAGTAATGTCGCCTTTTGGACTCCTTACTGCTACAGCCCAGCCATTAGGTGACTTCATCATCACACCTTCTATAACAGCTTGTCCGCCAATATTTTTCATTAAAATATCACCTCTAAAATAAAAAAAGGGTTAGAGTTTATATTAATACAAGTTAAGTCCTCTAACCCTGTCTCTTGCTACTTCTTTGAATATTTTTTCTTAAACTTTTCTACCCTTCCTTCTGCATCTACAATTTTCTGCTTGCCAGTAAAAAAGGGATGGCATTTTGAGCATATGTCAACATGAATAGTTGGCTTAGTAGATTTAGTAATAAAGGTATCCCCGCATGCGCATACGACTTTAGCCTCTTTATAATCTGGATGGATTTTTTCTTTCAATTTATGACCTCCTCTGATTCTATAATAATTTATAATTCTACAAGATAAATATGACCTTTGGCAAGATAGGCCTTTCTCAAAAAATAATCTCGCTGAAAAGGTATTGTTTACACAAAATTGACAACAGGGTCAACCATCCATTTGTCTCTTTTTATAATTTTATAAATATACGGTTGAGCAGATGCAAATGGAATGGTGCTAATATGAATTTTTATCTTTATTCTACATATATAAAAATTCTATACTATGACATATGACAGTCAGACATATCTGGTAAAAAATAGAAGGATGTATCAATAATGAAAAATCCTGATTTATCAAACCTTGACCTTAATGAGCAATTTCTATATGCCCTTCATGTAATGGAGGAGACGAATAAAAATGTCTTCATCACTGGCAAGGCAGGCACTGGCAAGTCAACACTTCTTCAGTATTTTAGAAATACTACAAAGAAAAATATAGCAGTCCTTGCGCCAACAGGGGTTGCTGCTGTGAATGTAAAGGGCCAGACAATCCATTCTTTTTTTGGATTCAAGCCTGACATTACACCTGATATTGTTAAAGAAATAAAACCTATAGATAAAACAATTTATAAAAGAATAGATGCTATAGTGATTGATGAAATCTCTATGGTGAGAGCAGATCTCTTAGATTGTATAGATGTGTTCCTGAGATTGTACGGAAAAAAGAAATCCCTGCCTTTTGGGGGGATTCAGATGATATTTATAGGAGACCTTTATCAATTGCCTCCGGTTGTTACCTCACGGGAAAAACATTTTTTTATAGGGCATTATAAAAGCCCATATTTCTTTGATGCAATTGCTATAGAGGCAGGTTTTGAGATGGAGTTTATAGAGCTTTCAAAGGTCTATCGCCAGCGGGACGAAGGTTTTTTAAGGCTTCTTAATGCTATCAGAAACAATACTGCCTCAGACATTGATCTTGAAGATATAAACAGCAGGTATATCCCTGATTTTAAAGAGGCTGACAGTGATTTTTATATATACTTAACTACAACAAATGACATAGCCTCTGCTATTAATAATGAAAGGCTTTCAATGATAAACGGGAAGGTATATTCTTATAACGGTTCTCTAAAGGGAGACTTTGACATAAAATCTCTTCCAACTAGTATGGAAATAAGCTTTAAAATAGGTGCACAGGTTATGCTTTTAAACAACGACTCCATGGGGCGTTGGATAAATGGAACAATAGGCAGGGTTTTAGATATTGAAAAAGGCATTAAAGGGGAGCCAGATATTATCTGGGTAGAGCTTCCTGATGGTGAAAAGGTTGATGTCATGCCATACAGATGGGAAATGTATGAATTTCATTATGATAAAAAATCAGGTATTGTCATATCAGATGTAGTTGGCACATTCACCCAATATCCCCTTAAACTCGCATGGGCAGTTACAATCCATAAAAGTCAGGGCATGACCTTTGACAGGGTAATTATTGATATAGGGAGAGGCACATTTTCACATGGACAGTTGTATGTAGCGCTTTCACGATGCACAACCCTTAATGGCATAGTGCTCAAAAGGCCTATTGCCAAAAAACATATTTTTATGGATAGACGTGTAGTGGATTTTGTCACAAAATATCAGTATAAACAGGCTCAAAAAAGTATGCCTTCAGATGAAAGACTTGCAATAATTGAGAAGGCGATAAAGGATAAAAAAATGCTTGAAATTGTTTATCTTAAGACAAAAGACGAGAAGTCAAGAAGGACAATACTGCCGTCTTTTGTAGGAGAAATTCAGTACAATGGAAGAAAATTTACTGGTGTAAAGGCATACTGCACGTCCAGAAGGGATGAGAGGGTTTTTCATATAGACAGGATACTTGAGATAAGGGAGGTTTGAAAAAATTAATGTTTTTGAAAAGACCTTTATAAAAATGTAAAATAGATTAGTTATCAATGAGGTTCTCTTCAAAAATTAAAATATTGAATTCACCTATCTATTTGGCTTAGAGGTAAAAGGAGTGGCTGGAAATAGAAATGACAGTTAGAATTGCAGTGTGTCTTGATAAAGACCCCAAAAGCTTCCGATGGGGATAGCCTTACGCAAAGAGGATTTTGAAACTAAAAATGGAATTTTTTTATGGATAAACAAAGACTTCTTTCATCATTGCCCTCTGTTGATGAGATTTTAAAATCAGATAAGGGATTAGAGTGGCAGGAGTTATTCCCAAGGAGGTATGTGCTTAAGGCGATTCGGGAAATTATAGATGAATATAGACAGGCTATTTTAAGGGATGAGGCAAAAGAAATCTCATATGAATTAATGCGTATTGATATTCAAAAGAGGATTGAGAAGCTTTCTTCATTCAGTCTCAAACCTGTTATTAATGCAACAGGTATTGTAATCCATACAAACTTAGGTCGTTCTGTATTGTCAGAAGAGATATTGGAGAATGTTAAAAGAGTGGCCTGTCAATACTCTAATCTTGAGTATGACCTTGAAAAAGGCGAAAGGGGAAAAAGATATTCACATATTCAAAGGGTATTAAATGATATTATAGGCGCTGAGAGCAGTCTGATTGTAAATAACAATGCCGCAGCAGTCTTTGTATGCCTGACAGCACTCGCAAAAGGAAAAGAGGTAATAGTCTCAAGAGGAGAGCTTGTAGAGATAGGGGGATCTTTCAGGGTGCCAGATGTAATGAGTGCAAGTGGTGCAATTTTAAGAGAGGTAGGAACAACCAATAAGACCCACCTGCATGATTATGAAAAGGCTATAAATGAAAATACCGCATTGTTATTGAAGGTGCATCAATCAAACTTTAGAACAATTGGCTTTACAAAACAGATTGAAATTGAGGAACTTGTAGCCCTTGGAAGGAAATATAACATACCAGTTATGTTTGACCTTGGAAGTGGCTGTCTTATAGACTTGAAACCCTATGGTATTTTTATAGAACCAACTGTTCAGGACATTGTAAAGAAAGGATGCGATATTGTTACATTCAGCGGAGACAAGCTTCTTGGAGGGCCTCAAGGAGGGGTAATAGTTGGAAAGACAGAGTTGATTGAAAGGATAGCAAAAAATCCGCTTATGAGGGCAGTGAGGATTGATAAGCTTACGCTTTCGGCATTTGAGGCTGTGCTTATGCATTATTTAGATGAAGAAAAGGCTATAAAAGAGATCCCCACATTGAAAATGTTGTTACAGGATGAAAATGAGATAAAGGCGAGGGCAAAAAGGATAGCAATAAGATTAAAAAGAAGGATAGATCAAGATTTTGCTGATATAGATGTTATCTCTGATTTTTCCCAATCAGGAGGCGGGGCATTGCCAGAGGTCGAATTTAGATCATTTGTGGTAGCAATTAAGCCAAAGAAGATAGGTGTTAATAGATTAGAAGAAAGGTTGAGGAAGGGCATACCGCCAGTAATTGCAAGGATAAAGGATGATTCATTAATTATTGATGCAAGAACCGTAATGAATAGAGATATAGATACGCTAACAAAGCTTATAATTCAGTCTATAATTTAGCTATAATAATATATTAAAATGTAGATATTTGAAAAGTGGAAGAATCTTTTGATAATATAAAAAATCCCCAACAAGCAAGCCATAAGGCAAGCCTGCTTCTTAGGGTAATTGCTAAGACCATTGATTTTATAATCATAGCTACTGCAATAAAATTAGTCCCTCAGGTTGGATATCTTGCAGGGGTTGTTTACTTTCTTATATCCGATGGCCTTTTTGAGGGAAGGAGCATTGGGAAAAAGGTAATGAGATTAAGGGTAATCTCATTAAAGGATGATGGATCAGCTTCATTTAGGGAATCTATAATAAGAAATTCAACCATAACTTTAGGGCTTTTGTTATTTAAGATCCCATTATTTGGGTGGTTGTTAGCACCGATAATTTTCATATTTGAATTTCTCTTAATATTAGGTAACAAAGATGGTATGAGATTGGGAGATGACCTTGCAAATACAAAGGTTATAGAGGGTTAAGGTTTTAAATTCTATAAGGAGGATAAAAGGTGTTTTTGAATAAATTATTAGGTATGTTTTCAAATGATCTCGCAATAGACCTTGGTACAGCAAATACCCTTGTATATGTTAAGGGTAAGGGAATTATATGCAATGAACCTTCTGTAGTTGTCCTAAGGCGTGATAATAAAAAACCTGTGGCAGTAGGTGCAGAGGCTAAAGAAATGCTCGGAAAGACTCCTGCAAATATAGTGCCTATAAGACCTATGAAAGACGGAGTAATAGCTGATTTTGATGCCACAGAGGAGATGCTTAAATATTTTATTACAAAGGCACATAATAGAAAAAGTTTTGTATCTCCAAGGGTAGTTATTGGTGTGCCCTCTGGAATAACGCAGGTAGAACAGAGGGCTGTTAAAGATGCTGCCCATGCATCTGGAGCAAGGGAGGTATATCTTGTTGAGGAGCCAATGGCAGCAGCTGTTGGTGTTGGCCTGCCAGTTGGAGAGCCTATAGGGAATATGATAGTTGATATTGGTGGAGGTACAACAGATGTAGCAGTCATATCCCTTGAGGGGATAGTCTACAGCAAGGCTGTTCGTGTAGGTGGCGACAAAATGGATGATGCAATAATGGCTTATATCAAAAGAAAATATAATCTAATGATAGGAGATAGAACTGCTGAACTTATAAAGATAACAATAGGTTCAGCCTGTCCAACAACAAAATTGGAGCCAATAGAGGTAAAGGGTAGGGACCTTATTTCAGGCATACCAAAGACCATTCATATTACAGAAGAAGAGGTAAGAGAAGCCCTTCAAGAAAGCGTTGCTGTCATACTTGATACAATCAAGGTAACACTTGAAAATACCCCTCCAGAACTCGCATCAGATATTATTGATAAAGGAATTGTCCTTGCCGGAGGAGGAGCCTTATTAAGGGGTCTCGATATCTTAATAAGGGAGCATACAGGGGTTCCAGTCTATGTTCCTGATGATCCACTTACTGCTGTTGTCAGGGGATGTGGGGCAATGCTTGATAAACTTGACCTACTAAGAAAAGTAGCCCTGTCTTCTAATTAATGTCAAAGGGAACAAAAAGGTTATTGTTGCTCATCTCCTTTTTTCTTTTAACCTTTATATTGCTTAATTATCAATATAAAGGTCATACTGCCTCATCTAATTTATTGAAAATTTTTACTTATCCCTATAATAGGGTCAATAATTTTTCATCATCCCTATTTAGAAAAATAGGGGATTATCATGCTGCAGTTGAAGAGAATCGCAGGCTTAAGCAGGAAATATCTAATTTAATGATAGAGAGACAGCAATTTAATGAGATATTACATGAAAACAAAAGGCTAAGGGAGTTGCTTGATATAAAAGGGCATAATGCAAATTATGTAGCAAGTGCCAGGGTAATAGGCAGGGGATATGATAGAATGCTTCATACATTAATTATAGATAAGGGATCTTTACAGGGGATTAAGAAGGATATGGCAGTAATCACCCCAAAAGGTCTTGCAGGTAAGATTTATTCAGTAAGAGAACATTATTCTGAATTTCTTGTATTAACTGACCCAAATTTTTCTGTTGCGGTCAGGCTCCAAAATAGCAGACATGAGGGAATTTTGTCAGGTATTGGCGAGAAATATTGCATTTTAAAATATATACCTCCTGAATTAGCTGTTGAAAAAAATGAATCTGTTGTAACTTCTGGACTGGATGGAATTATGCCTATTGGCATTCCTGTAGGTACTGTTAACTATTTAGAAAAGGAAGGGACAGGATTCTTCCAATATATACAGGTTATTCCTTTTGCCTCTCCACAAGAAATTGAAGAGGTAATAATCTTAAAAAGGTAAAATGTTTATATTAAAGTGGTTTTTCTTAATCTTCTTGACATTTCTTATCCAAACCCAGATTAATCCCTTTGGAAGGCCATTGAATATCTCTGTAGTTTTAGTCTATTTTTTTATATTAAGAACAAATATACAACAGGCAAGGACTCGTGTATTTAGTATTGTACCAGAGGCAAAAGGTGTTCTCTTTGGGGCCTGTGTGGGTTTTTTGGAAGATGTAATATCAGGGTCAATAATTGGACCTGCTTTATTTAGCAAGGGATTAATAGGAATTATAACAACTATTATATTTTCTGATGTAATTTTTAAATGGACATATCTATCAGGCATCATAGTGCTTATTATAATGACAGTTATGGATGGGATATTGGTCTTTTGGATAAGGACATTATTCGAAAACCTATATATAAACAAAGAAGGCTTTGCAATAAATATTATTTTTCAGGCAATAATTAATATCCCCTTTGGTATAATTATAAGACCAAAAAATTTATAATAAATAACCAAAATGGCATTAATTCATAAAACTTTCTATTAATTAGTATTACCTTTTTATATGTTTTCAAAAAAAATACAGATAAGTTTTTACATAATTGTTGGACTTTCTTTGATACTTTTTTTTAGAGTCTGGCAACTTCAGATACTGGAGGGACAGAATTATAGGGAGTTAGCTGAAAACAATAGGCTTAGGATATTAAAGATACCAGCTCCAAGAGGGATTATCTACGATAGAAACGGAATCCCCCTTGTCAAGAATATCCCCTCCTTCAGTGTTTATCTATCAACACAAAACCTAAACAGGATTGATATAAACTCATTATCAGAGTTGCTTGGTTTAAAAAAAGAGGATTTAGAAGAAAAACTCAACAGACATGAAAATAAATTCATCCCTGTAAAGCTAAAATATAATCTAACCTTTGAAGAGGTAGCTAAAATTGAGGCAAAAAGGTCTGATTTCCCAGGTCTATTTATTGAGACAGAGGGAGGAAGGGAATATCCCTTTGGGAAATTGGCAGCACATGTTGTGGGATACCTTGGAAGGGTAACATCATCACAGTTAAATAACCCCTCTTTAAGACATTTTCCCCCGGATGCCTTAGTAGGGCAATGGGGGGCAGAGGCCCTTTTTGATGAAGAATTAAGGGGCATTCCTGGAGAAAGGGTAATAGAGGTTGATGCCCTTGGAAGGGAATTAAGGCTTTTAAGGGAAAAGCAGCCAGTAAAGGGAAAGGATATTGAATTAAGCATTGATATAAATGTAAGTAAGGCTGTTGCTAATGCATTTGGTGACAGGGTGGGAGCCTTTGTAGCCATAAAACCAGATACAGGAGAGATCTTAGCCCTTGAAAGCCTTCCATCCTTTGACCCAAATGTCTTCTCAAAGGGATTGAAGAAGGATGAATGGAAATCCATTGTGGAAGACAAAAGAAATCCCATGCTTAACAGAGCAGTGCAGAGTCAGTACCCTCCAGGATCTATATTTAAGATAGTAACTGCCTTAGCTGCATTAGAAGAGGGCATAATAGATCCTAATACCAAAATCAATTGTACAGGTGGTATAAATTATGGGAAATGGAGATTTGGATGTTGGAAAAAGGAAGGACATGGGCCTGTTGATCTTTATAAGGCAATAGTAGTTTCCTGCGATGTATATTTTTATGAAATTGGAAAGAGATTGGGAATAGACAAAATTCATAAATATGCAGTTGACATGGGGCTTGGAAATGAGACTGGAATAGAGTTAATGCCTATAAAGGAGAAGAAGGGACTGATACCAACAGTGGAGTGGAAAAAAACAAAGAAGAATCAGCCATGGTACCTTGGAGATACCTTTATTTCTGCTATTGGTCAAGGATTTGTTACAATAACACCGATTCAGGCTGCCCTTATGACATCTACATTTTCTAATGGGGGACATATACATAAGCCGACTATATTAAAAAATGGGTTTAAGGAGAAAGAAGGAGCGCTAAATTCCCAAACAATAGAAATTAAACAGGAACATGTAAGATTTATTAAAAAGGCGCTCTTTGATGTTGTTAATTCTGTAGATGGCACTGCAAAAACTGCTAAATCCAATATTATTAGTATTGCTGGGAAAACAGGGACTGCTCAGGTTGTTGGCAAAAAAAAGGGACTAATAGGTGGCAGATTTTCTGATCATGCATGGTTCGTAGCATTTGCACCAGTTGATAAACCAGAGATTGCCTTATCTGTCTTTGTTGAGCATGGAGGAAGTGGAGGTGGTGCTGCTGCCCCTATAGCAAAACAGGCAATAGAGGCATATGTAATAAGCAAAAAATCTCAATCATCTATTGCCAAAATAAATTGATGGGAAAACAGGGATTTTTTATGGACCTTAAACTTCTATTTAACCTAAATTATGTATAAACTTTATGTGGAAAGATGCTTAAATTTGATAGAAGGTTGATAAAAAATTTTGATTGGATAACACTCCTTACTGTTATTTTTATTGCTGTAATAGGAATTATGACGATTTACAGCGCTACCCGTCCTTCTTTAGAAACAGGAACCCACCCTGATTTTTACTTAAAACAGATGTTATGGCTTTTTCTAAGCATAATTGCTCTTTTTGTCGTAATATCAATAGATTACATATGGTTTTACAGGCTTTCGTATTTAATGTATGGCATAGGTATTATTTTATTGATTATTACATCTTTATTTGGAAGCACAAATATGGGCGCTCAGAGATGGATAAACTTAGGGTTTATATCCTTTCAGCCATCTGAATTTTTCAGATTAATATTTTTGCTTGCATTCTCATCCTATCTTGTAAGTCTTGGGAAAAATAAAAAATCCAATATATCAATAGGTGGAATCTTTGTTTTTGCTATAGTGCCTATGATTTTGATAATCAGCCAGCCTGATCTTGGTACAGGCATTCTTATTCTATCTTTATTTTGTGTACTTTTAATATCAAAGGGTATTAGCAGAAAGATCATAATTATCACTGTTCTTATAGGTGTAATCTCTATTCCTTTTCTTGGTCATATAGTATGGAATGGTTTAAAGGATTACCAAAAAAATCGTTTAATAGCCTTTATTAATTCTGATATAGATCCCAAAGGCATTGGCTATCATATTACACAATCAAAAATAACAATTGGTTCTGGTGGTTTTTTTGGTAAAGGATATTTAAAAGGGACTCAGGGTCCACTAAGGTTTTTGCCAGAAAAACATACTGACTTTATATTTTCTGTCTTTGCTGAAGAAAGGGGTCTTATAGGAAGCTTTTTCTTGCTTCTTATTTATTTAATATTTTTCATAAGGGGTCTTGATACAGCTAATAAGGCAAAGGACGAATTTGGCAGGCTTGTTGCCCTCGGAATAACGATTATGTTTTTTATATATTTCTTTGTTAATATAGGCATGACTGTTGGTATAATGCCTGTTGTTGGTGTACCGCTTCCCTTTATGAGTTATGGTGGTACAGCGCTTTTAAGTAATTTTATTGCAGTGGGCATTCTAATAAATATAAGAATGAGAAGGTTTGAGTTATTTTATCCATAGGACTCAAGTATAGATCTATTAACAAAAGGTGCGAGAAAAAAATTATAGACATATGCCCTACAGCTTTATTGTAGGGCATATGCTTGAAGTTAGATTAAGAAACCTCTATTTTTATCTCCTTTGGTCTTGCCTCCTCTTTTTTTGGAAGTATTACCTCAAGGACCCCATTTTTATATGAGGCTTTAGCATTTTCACTGTCTACTTCCATAGGCAGGGATATTGTTCTTGTAAAACTTCCGCAACTTCTCTCGTTGGCATAATAATCCTCTTCTTTTACATCTTCATCTCTCTTTATTTCCCCTTTTAAGGTAATGGTATCCTTAGTTATGGATAGATCTATATCCTCTTTTTTCACACCAGGTAGATCTACCTTTAACACTATCTCCCCTTTTCTGTCATAAAGATCAATGTTTGGAACTATGACACCTGTCTCAGGCTTAATCCATCTCCTGCGTCTGGGAATAGTGGTAAAAAACTCTTCAAATAATCTATCCATCTCTTTTCTCATCTCCTCAAGTTCTTTTAGGGGACTCCATTTTACAATAGACATGCCTTATACCTCCTTAATTTTAAAATTGAATAATCTTATACGTACTTAATTATTCAATAAGCAACTTCTTTTCCTTTTTCTTTGCCTCTTCAGATTTAGGGATCCTTACCTCCAAAATCCCGTCTTTAAATTGGGCCTTTGCTTTATCAATCTGAATTTCTGTAGGAAGCCTGAATGATCGACAAAAAGAACCATATGACCTTTCTAATCTATAGTAATCTTTTCTCTCCACCTTTTCTTCTTTTTTCTTTTCTCCTGATATGGTAATACTATCCTCAGTAAGCCTTATATCAATATCATCCTTTTTCATTCCAGGAAGTTCAGATTTAACAACTATCTCGTCCCCCTCTTCAAAAATATCCACTGAAGGACTTACCATCTCAAACTCTGGCATCCTTAATCGTGGGAACCACGAAAAGGGTCTCCTGAAAAAATCCTCGACCATCCTTTCAAACTCATCAATTAATGAAACCTCTCTTGTTGGTTCTACCTTTACCAATTCCTTTGAAGTCTTCTTAGCCATAAATCACCTCCGTATTTTTGTTTTGAGGGATTAAAGGGGTTACTTTTAAAAAATAATATCAAAAATTTTTTGAACTGTCAAGTTTGTGTACAGCAGTAATTATCCCAAGTTTTGTGATGTGCATTAAATTTAATTAAGTAAGTTATTTCATTTTTAGATAATCAGCACTCCCTTGTTATTTCTATAACCAAAATTCTTATCCCTTCATAAAATTGCTTTATGAATTGATAAGGCATATGTTAAACTAAATATTGAAAGAGAGAGTGAATTTTAGATGCTGAAACGTTTTTTCATAATAATTCTTTTATTTTCCTTATGTATCTCTCCTGTCTATGGTTATAAGGGAGCAGATTATGACACCTATAAATCTGGATTGCTCGGCTATATGATCAAGGAACACCTTAGTGTACATAATTTTGGGAATAAAAAGTTTGACAATAATTTATCAAGGAATGCATTTAAGCTTTATATTAAGCAATTAGATTCACAAAAAAGATTTTTATTGAAATCTGATATAAACAAACTAAAGGCATATGCCGACAAGATTGATGATGAGATACATACAGGTAGAATAGAGCTCCCTTTAACAGCCTCAAAGATACTTACCACAAGGATAAATCAGGTTCAAAAGATTGTAGATGATATCCTTTCCAGAGATTTCGATTTTTCTATACATGAGACAATAGAGACAGACCCTGATAAGCTTGATTACTGTAAAACCTTGGATGAGCTTAAAGAAAGATGGAGAAAAATTATCAAATATGAGATCCTGAGCAATTATCTAATTCTCATAGATGATTTTAAAAAAGACCCTGTTGAGGCAATGAAGACAGCAAAGGAAAATGTAAAAAAGGGCCATGATGAGGTTTTTTCACGGATGCTCAAAGAAAAAAGATCTGATCATTATAATCGTTATTTTAGTGCAGTAGCCCGTTCTTTTGACCCACATACAGACTACTTACCACCAGAAGGTAAAGAGGAATTTGAGATCAGCATGAGAGGCTCCTTTGAAGGAATAGGGGCTGTATTAAGAGAAGAAGGAGGCTATATTAAAATAGAAAGCATCAAGCCAGGGGGTCCTGCCTTCAAACAAGGGGAGCTTGAGGCTGGAGATATAATCTTAAAGGTAGCACAGGCAGATGGTGATCCTGTTGATCTGTTTGGTATGAGGGTTAGTGATGCAGTAAAATTAATCAGAGGTAAGAAAGGCACAGAGGTAAGGCTTACAGTAAAAAAACAGGATGCCTCTCAAAGGGTAATTTCTATAATTCGTGATATTATCCCTATAGATGAGACCTTTGCCAAAAGCACAATATTAAAAGATAAATCAAAGGGGAAAAAATATGGTTATATCAAATTACCTGCTTTTTATAGGGATTTGACAGATCCAGCTCATGGTGGAAGTGGTCGCAATTCAACTGATGATGTAAAGAAAGAATTAGCTAACTTATTAGGGCAGAATGTCGAAGGCATTATTTTAGATGTCAGACATAATGGTGGTGGTTTTCTTGGAGATGCTATAGGCATAGCGGGACTATTTATTGAAAGTGGCCCCATTGTACAGATAAAAAGTGCCAGAGGGAAAATTACCACTCATAATGATGATGACCCAGCAATATATTACAAAGGACCCCTTGTAATACTTGTTGACAAAACAAGTGCCTCAGCCTCTGAAATCCTTGCTGCTGCTTTACAGGATTATGGAAGGGCTGTAATAATAGGCAGTGAACACACCCATGGTAAAGGGACTGTTCAGATGATGGTCAATCTAGATGAGGTAATACCATGGCATAATATGGAGAAATATAAACCACTCGGTGGTCTTAGATTAACAATACAAAAGTTTTACAGAATAACAGGGGAGTCTACTCAATATAAAGGAGTTATACCTGATATAATATTGCCTGACCGTATGAAAAACATGAAAATAGGGGAAAGATATCTGGATTATGCCTTGCCATGGGATAAGATTAAGAAGGTATCATTTAAAAAATGGAGCGAGCAGCCTGATATTAAAACCCTTAAATTAAAAAGCAAAGAAAGGGTACAAAGAAATCCTATTTTTTTAGAGATTATAAAAGATAGCGAAAAAATTGGGGAACAACAAAAAAAGACCACTAAGTCCCTTAATATTGATATTATGAGGCAGGAAAAGGCGCAATTAGGCATTGATACTAAGGGCTTTCATGGGGGAAGGAGAGATAAAAAACAGGAAACCCCACAAGGAAAAACAGAGGATGAAAAAAGAGATCTATGGGCAGATGATCTTATTAATGATCCATATATAAATGAAGCAATGAATGTAATTAGTGATATGATATCCGGAATTTCACCTTTAAGAAATTGAAGGATTAAGGCTTTTATATCTCTTTAAATAAAACCAACCAATCATCAAACTGTTTTAATTTATCTTCACCAAATCTTGCTATAATTTCCCTGATTTTCCATATGGGTTTTTCGTGGATTAGGCTATTGTCATCCTTGGAATAAAATTTATCAGCAAAACAGATAATCTTTTCCTCAATTGATATGGGGATCATTTCTCTTTTTGGGATAGGAAAATTATTATTTTCTATATCCTTAACATTTAATCCTACTCCAACATGTCTTTCACAGACAAGTGCATGGCTATAAAGACCCTCAGCTTCAAGTATCTCTCTGCCAAGAAAGCCGTGACATATATAAGGGTAATATCCATAGCAACCGATTTTTGGGGCATATGTCATAAATATGCCTATATCATGAAGCATAGCAGCCTCAGCAATAAATTTAAGGTCAGGGTTTAAGTAACTGACCCTTTCAGCAATCTTTAGAGCCTTTTGAGCAACTAACTTACTATGCTGAACTAAAAAATAGTAAGCCCTTGAATCAGGCTCATAATACTTCTCAATGATTTTAATAACATCCATTGTTTATAAAATTTTCTTAAATCGGAGGCCTAAAAAATGTGAGTTGTTTTTTAACAATTTGATAATTAAGAAAAGAATTGGTCGGGGCGAGCCGATTCGAACGGCCGACCTCTCGCACCCCAAGCGAGTGCGCTA